>JBAYMZ010000129.1:0-5047 GCA_041663385.1 Candidatus Omnitrophota bacterium | reverse complement strand
CAAAAACTTCCGGCCTTGTTTGCGCGGTCAGGACCGCGGATTGTTTACCGGTTTTTTTATCAAGCAAAAAAAATAAAACTATCGGTATGGTTCATATGGGTTGGCGTGGAGCAAAAAGCGGGATACTTAATAATATAAAAGAGGATTTGACTACATTTAAAGCGATAGCTGGCGTAGGGCTTCGCCAGTGCTGCTACGCGGTGGGAAAAGATTTTTTAACCTATGAGGGTTTCCCGGAATTTATTAACGAATCTTCCAAAGGGTTATATTTTAATCCAGTGGGTTTTGCCAGAAAAAAACTCAAAGCTCTTGGCTTAGAAGATGAGAATTTTTATGATTTAAATATTTGCAGTTTATGTTCAGATAAAGGCCTATTTTCCTATAGGAAAAACGCAACTGACAAGCGGACTCTGTCGTTTATTTTACGTTACTGATATTAAGAAATTAACGCTTAAAAAAGCATTAGCTTTCTGGAATTTATATGATAAAATTAGAAATTCTTGTTTCTCTGGGGCGTATTATTAAAAAGCTTTAAAAATAAAATCATCATATATGGAACCGCAGAAAACCCCGCTTTACGAAAAACATGTAGAGAATAATGGCCATATCGTGGATTTCTCCGGATGGGCTCTGCCGGTTGAATATACCAGTATCCTCAAAGAAGCAAAAGCCGTGCGGACTACTTGCGGGCTTTTTGACGCTTCACATATGGGCGAAATATATGTAAAAGGTAAAAACGCGTTGAGTTTCCTGCAAAGCCTTACCCCGAACGACATTTCTCTTACCAAAAAAGGGCAGCTGCAATATAATCTTTTTCTTAATGAAAATGGCGGAATAATAGACGATCTTATGGTGTATAACATGGGGGAGAGCTATCTTTGCGTGGTCAATGCTTCAAATGTAGATAAGGTATATAGCTGGCTTATTACGAAAATGTGTGAAAGTAAATATGCCGGAGAAAATAAATCAGATTTAGAACTTGTTAACGAGAGCCCGAATATATCCTTGCTTCCTTTGCAGGGGCCAAAAGCTGTTCTTATTATGGAAAAAATATTTGGTAAGGATATAAATAAGTTAAAGTATATGCATTTTATAGAACCGGATTTTAAGGGCAAAAAAATTATAATATCAAGAAGCGGATATACCGGAGAGGATGGTTTTGAAATTTATTGCGAGAATGCGCTTGCGGCTTCCATCTGGGATCTGATATTAAAATATGGCAAGGGAGAGGGGCTGGTATTAAGCGGCTTGGGCGCAAGGGATGTTTTGCGTATTGAAGCAGGATACCCGCTTTACGGGCATGAAATAAATGATAATACTAACCCGGTTGAAGCTTCTTTGGATTGGGTGGTCAAAGCAAAAAAAGATTTTATGGTTAAAGAAAAAGTTATCGAAAAAAAGATTACGCGTAAAAGGGTTGGTTTTGTTATGAATGAGAGGGCAATTGCGCGGCAGGGTTATCCGGTTTATGTTGAGCAAAAAGTTGTTGGCGAAGTAACCAGCGGAACCTATTCCCCGAATTTAAATCAGTTTATCGGCATGGCTTATGTGGAAAAAGAATTTTCCGTGGTTGGGCAACCTATAGATATAAAAATAAGAGATAAGTTTTATAAGGCAAAGATAACAAATTTTGATTTTATAGGAAAGAAGGCTTAAAGGTTAGAAGCGGATATCCGCATCTAAAAGTAGGAGGGCAATATGTCTTTAAAATTTTCTAAAACGCATGAGTGGGCAAAAATAGACGCGAACACAGCCGTTGTAGGAATAAGCGATTACGCGCAGAAGTCGTTGGGGGATATTGTTTTTATTGAATTGCCGAAAGTGGGTACGAAATTAAAAGCAAATTTACAATTCGGCACAATAGAGTCAACAAAAGCCGCCAGTGAGCTTTTTTCTCCTTTAAGCGGAGAAGTTACTGAAATAAATAAAGATTTAATAAATAATCCTCAATGGGTTAATGAATCGGCTTTCGATAAAGGTTGGATGCTTAAAATTAAAGTAGAAAATAACAATGAAGCGGCTAATCTTATTGACGAAGCGTCATACGAAGAATTTGTCGCAAAAGAAGCCCATTAACAAATGAAATTCCAAATCACAATCTCCAAATTACAAACAATAAACAATTTTCAAATTCCAATGACCAAAATGTGTCGGTTTAAAATTTAGCTATTGGGTATTGGAATTTGTTTGTGCTTTGGTGCTTGGAATTTGTAATTTTTAAAATATATGCCATATATCCTCAATACTGAAAAAGATACACGGGAAATGTTTGGCGCGATAGGTATATCGAGCCTTGATGATCTATATCGCCACCTTCCCGGCTCGATCAGAATTAACAAAAATTTAAACCTACCTTCAGGGTTGTCAGAACAGGAATTAAGAAATTGCCTTACCGCTTTAGCTGCTAAAAATAAGACCATAAATAAATTCAATTCATTTTTAGGCGCAGGGTCATACAACCATTACATACCGGCGGCAATAAATCCAATAATTTCACGCACGGAATTTCTAACTGCTTATACGCCTTATCAGGCCGAATGTTCGCAAGGCATACTTCAGGCAATATACGAATACCAGAGTTATGTCTGTTTATTAACCGGCATGGACGTTTCAAACGCTTCTTTGTTTGACGGCGGGAGCAGTTTGGCAGAAAGCGTGCTCATGTCTTTAAGGATAACTAAGCGCAATAAAATTATTATTTCTTCAAGCATTCATCCGGAATATAAAAAAACGCTTTATACTTATTTAAGCGGTTTTAATTTTAAAGTTCAGGAAGTAAATTTTGAATCTCAAGGTTTAACTGATATAAATTTGCTAAAGGCTGGCTTAGATGACGATACGGCCTGTGTTGCTCTTCAAAGCCCAAACTTTTTTGGAATAATTGAAATGACAGAAAAGATTTCTTCCTTGGCAAAAGAAAATGGCGCGCTGACAATTCAAGTTACAAACCCGGTGAGTCTTGCTATATTAAAAGAGCCAGTTCGTCAGGGGGTAGACATTGTTTGCGGCGACGGCCAGGCTTTAGGTGGGCATTTAAGTTTCGGCGGCCCAAGTTTTGGCTTTATTGCTACAAAGAATGAATTTTTAAGGCAGTTGCCGGGCCGCATTGTCGGAAAAAGTACGGATAAAGAAGGCAAACCTGCATATTGCCTTACCATGCAGGCAAGAGAACAGCACATAAAAAGAGAAAAGGCAACCAGTAATATCTGCTCAAATCAGTCGCTTAACGCGATTTCTGCGGCAGTTTATTTGTCCTTGCTGGGCAAAGAAGGTTTGTATAATTGTGCCTTGTATTCATTAAATTTAACACATTATTTTTACGCCAGGCTTAGTGAGATTAAAAGTATCAAACTTAATTTCTCCAAACATTTTTTTAATGAGTTTGTTTGGAGCGTGGACAATCCAAAAGCTTTGATGAAAAAATTATATAAAAAAGAAATAATCGCCGGTTTAGCCCTTGATAGATTTTATCCGGAACTTAAAAATGGGATTTTAAGCTGCTGCACAGAAGTAAAAAGTAAAGAGCAAATTGATGATTTTATTGAAAAATTGAAAACTGTTTAATGCAAATAAGGGTTAGGTTAATCGGTTGCGGTTACGCTGCTCGTCACGGTTGCGTTTTACGTAATTCGTTATTCAAAACGTAACCGATTGACGAAAGACGTAACGAGTTGCGCAACCGCAACCGTAAAACAAATATTTATCTGCATTAAATAAAAAAATAATATTAAAAAAAATGGATACTCGATTAATTTTTGACAAAAATTCATCCGGCAGAAAAACTAATTACATCAAAAAGCCGGATATCGCCCTAAAAAAAGCTAATGAGTTGCTGCCGCAAGAGGTTTTGCGCGGCGATTTGAACCTTCCATCATTGGGCGAACTTGATGTGGTTAGGCATTATACTAATCTATCCAGATTAAACTTTTCAGTTGATACTAATTTTTATCCGCTTGGTTCTTGCACGATGAAATATAATCCAAAAATAAACGAAGAACTATCCGCCCTATCCGGTTTCTTGAATATCCATCCATATCAACAGGAAGATTCGGTGCAAGGCGCATTGGAACTCATTTACAATCTTGAGAAAATACTTTGCGAGATAACTGGTATGAGCCGTTTTAGTTTTCAGGCATCAAGCGGAGCGCAAGGAGAGCTTACCGGCATGCTTATGGTTAGAAAATATCACAAGCTTAACAAAAATAAAAAGAGAAAGGTTATTGTCCCTGATTCTTCGCATGGAACAAACCCGGCAACAAGTTCGATGTGCGGCTATGAAACTCTTGTTGTGGAAAGTAGTAGAGATGGCTTGATTGATTTAGATAAATTAAGCAAAGTTTTGGATAACGAAGTAGCGGCAATTATGCTTACCAATCCAAACACCCTTGGTTTATTTGAAGAAAATATATTAGCGATAAGCGAGATGGTTCATAAAATTGGCGGGCTGCTTTATTATGACGGAGCGAATTTTAATCCGCTTCTGGGGATAACTAATCCAGCCCTTATGGGTTTTGACGTAATTCATCTTAATTTGCATAAAACTTTTTCCACGCCGCATGGCTGCGGGGGCCCTGGCGCCGGCGCAGTAGGCGTAAATAGTAAGCTTTTGGATTTTCTTCCCTGTCCGATAGTAGACAAAAAAAATGATAAATTTTATTTTGACTATAAAATAAAACATTCTATTGGCAAGCTCAGGGCTTTTTATGGAAATTTTTCTGTGCTTGTACGAGCTTATGCCTATTTGCTTAGATTGGGCAAAGAAGGTTTACCGCGAGTTGCCCAAAACGCGACGCTAAACGCGAATTATATAAAGGCAAAGCTAAAAAATGATTACAACACGGCTTCAGATAAACCCAGCATGCATGAGGTAGTTTTTTCCTGCATGCGCCAGAAAGAAAAAGGGGTTTCTGCTTTAGATATAGCCAAAAGAATAATTGATTATGGTATGCATCCTCCAACCATGTATTTCCCGCACATCGCCAAAGAGGCTTTAATGGTTGAACCTACAGAAACAGAAAGTAAGGAAACGTTGGATTATTTTATCGAT
>JBAYMZ010000128.1:0-5106 GCA_041663385.1 Candidatus Omnitrophota bacterium | reverse complement strand
GAAAAAGATGCTTTAACTGCGGATAAGGTCGAGAAGGCGGTTTACGGCCAGGCATTAATTGTTTTAAGGAATATAGGTGTGCCGACATTCGGCTGGAGTTCAGATGAAATCTAAGAAATCAACAAATATCCTGGTACTTAATTGCGGCAGCTCATCCTTAAAATACAAGATCTTAAGGATGCCTGATGGCGCGGAGCTTGTCCGCGGGGAGGCGGAAAGGGTAGGCATTAAGACCAAGGGGCCGTCTCTTATTACCCATTATGTCCTTGGGAAAAAAAGGATTGTCGAAGCGTCTCTGCCGTATCACTCGGCCGCTCTTAAAAAAGCGCTTGAGCTTATAGCGTCCGATGCTAAAAAGAATAAAGATGTGCGATTTGACGTTTTTGCGCATAGATATGTTCATCCCGGTTCTCTTTTTGCCAAGACCACTAAAATTAACGCCGGCGTTTTGACGAAACTGAAAGCGACTTTACCGTTTGCGCCTATTCATAATCCGATATCCTACAAGCTGCTTGAGTTCTGTCATCGTCAGTATCCTTCTGTTTGCCAGTTTGTTGTCTTTGATACGGCGTTTCATAAAACTATTCCGAAGGAGTTTTCTACTTACGCGCTTCCGTTAAAGATTATTAAGAAATACGGCATAAGAAAAATCGGATTTCACGGCATATCCCACCGTTACGTTATGGAGGAGGCGTGTAAATTTCTTGGCCGTGCGCAATCCGCGCAAAAAATAATCAGCTGCCACCTTGGCACCGGCGGTTCAAGTGTTTGCGCGATATCCGGCGGAGAGTCGATTAATAACTCAATGGGCTTTACCCCGCTTGAAGGGTTGATGATGAATACCCGCTGCGGCGATATTGATCCCGGAGCAGTATTTTACATAATGTTTAAAAAAGGTTTTTCTTCGCAGGAAACGGAAAATATTCTTAACAATAAAAGCGGTGTTTTGGGGGTATTTAACTCTTCATCCGACTTAAGGGATGTCATCAAGGATATGGATAAAAATAAACAGGCCAAGATGGTCTTTGATATGTATGTGCGCAGAGTAAAAACATACATAAGTTTTTATTCCCTTATACTTAAGAAGGCGGATATTCTGGTGTTTACGGATTCTCTCGGCTCAGGATCAGCGGTATTACGGCAAAGTATTTGCAAAAACATGGATTTTTTAGGCATTCGCCTTGATGAAGAAAAAAATATTAAATATACCAAAAATATAGGCGATATTTCTTCGCCGCAAACACAAACAAGAATCCTTGTGATTCCGACGGACGAAGAAATTATGATTGCAAGAGAAGCCTATAAGGGGATGGTGAAAGATGATTTTGGTTGTTGACTATAATTTAAAAGATATAACGATAACGGCTTTCAAAAAAAAGCAGAAAGAGGCATACCTTGAGAGCTGCATAAAAGATGTTTCCGGCATAAGCGATGATGAAACGCTTAAAAAACGTATTTTAAGCATTGCCGGCAAAGAAAATATTGAAGCAATTTCATTCAGGATATTGTTTGGCGGAGATTATTTTGATAAGCCGGCGTTTATTGATGCAAATTTCTTTTTACAGTTTGAGAAATTAACGGAGCTTTTCCCTTTTTATGTGCCTCTGACAATGGCGATATTAAAAAGGTTTCAAAAAATATTCAAAAATACGCCGCTTATGGCGTTTTTTGAAACTTCATTCTTTTTAAATCTTCCGAATGAAGAAAAGTATTACGCTTTACCTTTTGAGTATTGCCGGGCCAATAAAATAAAAAAGTGGGGTTTTCACGGGATACTTCATCAGGCCAGCGTCCAGATGTTTGCTTCCGGCAGCAAAAATGTTTCGATAGTCTTTGATAAGCAGACCACTGTTTCGGCAATTTACGATAAAAAACCTCTCTCGATAAGTTTAGGGTATACGCCGCTTGAGGGTGTAATGTCAAGAGCCAGCTGCGGAGACTTGGATCCCGGTATAGTGTTTTATCTTATGAATGTTCATAAGTTTTCGATATTTGAGATTGATGAGATGCTTAAAAGTAAAAGCGGTTTTCTCGGGCTTACCGGATATGATATAGAATTGAACGAGATGCTTAAGCTTCATGGAAAGGATAGCAAAGTTGATTTGGCATTTGACGTTTACCGGGCACAGATAATGAAACATATAGGAGAGGGCATAGCGGTTTTGGGAGGCTTGGATAATATCATATTTTCCGGCAGCAATATGGCAAGTTTTGTCCCGGTAATCCACGATATTATAAAGAAAATATCATTTTTGGGTATAAATACCATCAGTCTGCCGTGGCAGAGCGATAAAAAAATAATTGATATCACTTCTTCCGACTCGAAGATAAAAGCCTATTTGAACAAAATAAGTGTCGCTGAAGCAATTTTTTACGCAAGTCGACAGCAACTCAAAACTCTTGCATAACGCCATATTGCCTACATAATTCTTCTATAATTCCGGCAGCTACCATAATTATTTGAAAATTATTTCCGCATATTTGTTCCAATTTTACCAATAGTTGTATGTAGAGAGGCCACTTCGTGAATCGCTCGCCATTATTAGTAGAAATACTGACATATAAAGTTCTTGACAAAAGAAGTAGCTTGTTTTATTATTAGCATATGCCAATAACTAAGAGGAATATTTATGCCAAGACCATGTAGGTGCAGAAGAATAAGGTGCAGCCCTGACACTAATTACTTTAAGCCTCGCGGTATCCCTTTAAATATGTTAGAAGAGGTGAATCTTACCTTGGATGAACTAGAAACAGTCAGGCTTGCGGATTTAGAAGGTTTGTATCAGGAAGACGCAGCAAAAAAAATGAATATTTCCCGGCAGACCTTTGGCAATATTATAAATTCAGCTCATAAAAAAATAGCAGATGTTTTATTACATGCCAAGGCGCTTAAAATTGAAGGCGGAGTAGTTAGAAAAGTTAAATAAAAAGGAGGAGCGAGATGAGGATATGTATACCAACCGAAGCAAACGAAGGTTTAAACGCCAAAGTTCACGGGCATTTCGGCAGTGCGCCGTATTTTACTATCGTTGATACAGAGAAAGATTCTGTCGAGATTATTGATAATACTAATCAACATCATACGCATGGTATGTGCCAGCCAATGAGTGCGTTAATAGGAAAGTCGATTGATGTTGTGGTTACCGGAGGAATGGGTGCTCGGGCGGTTCAAAAACTTAACGAGGGTGGCATCAAAGTTTATCGGGTGATTCCAGGGGCAGTTGTTGATATCGTCAGCCAATTCACTAAAGGTGGCCTAGAGGAAATAACCGTCCAGAATGCCTGTGTGCAGCATGGCTGCCACTAATATATAAATAGCGAGAGGTTTCCATTCTTACGATAAGAGTAGGATGTTAATAAAACTGCCTGCTTCCTGAAACACAAATTTTCTTGATAATCATTTAATTTGTCCTATAATAACCCCTTATATCTGTTGAGAGAAGTATTTACGTGCGATATAAATATAGTCTATTTTTAGTATAGGCAGATAATCCAAAAAACATAAAAAAGGAGTTAAGATGTCAGCAACAGAGAAGTATTCACATAAGATTGTAAAAAAAATACGCTTCAGAATTCCTGATGTCCCTGGGGCGCTTGGCACACTTGCCCTTGCACTTGGCACGGAAGGAGTGACTTTGGGTGATATAACAAAAATACACCTGACTTCCAATTATATTGTAAGGGATATTATAGCGTTTTTTGATGATGAACAGCATTTTCTTGAGGCTATCGCCGCGGTTAAAAAGCTCAAAGGCTACAGGATATTAAATATCCAAGACGAAGTTTTAAATCTGCATATAGGCGGAAAGATTGAGATAAAGCCCCGCGTGAAAGTTGAGACTTTGAATGATTTGCGCATGATTTACACTCCCGGCGTGGCTCAAGTGTGTAATTATATTGTCGCTCATCCAGAGGCAGCGAGAAAATATACTTCCATAGGCAATACTGTTTGCATCGCAACTAACGGTTCAGCGGTTTTGGGATTGGGAGATATCGGAGTTTTGGCGGCGATGCCGGTCATGGAAGGAAAATCAATTATATTAAATAAGATGGCTGATGTGAGCTGCGTTCCTTTGTTGTTAAAAAGCGATAACGCTGACGAGATTGTTAATGCACTGGCTTGTCTGGCGGAAACATTCGGCGTCATTATGATCGAAGATGTTAAAGCGCCGCTTTGCTTTGAGATTGAAGAGAAGCTGCAGAAGAAAGTTAGGATACCTGTATTTCATGATGATCAGCATGGTACAGCGACAGTTATCTTAGGCGCGCTGATAAAAGCGCTTAAAATTACTAAAAAAAGAAAAGAGAAAGTAAGCGTTGTGATAAATGGCGCCGGCGCAGCCGGTATTGCCGCCGCGAAACTTCTTTTAGCCTACGGTTTTAAAAATATAACACTTTGTGACAGAGCCGGAGCCATATATGAAGGTAGAGCTGGGGATATGAATGATTATAAAAAAGAAATCGCCCGGATTACAAATAAGCGTAGAGAAAAAGGCGGCCCTAAAGATGTGCTCCCCGGTAAAGACGTCTTTATTGGCTTATCAGCTCCCGGTGTTGTTACCAAAGAAATGGTAAGAACCATGAACAAGAATCCGATTATTTTTGCGATGGCCAATCCCATACCGGAAATTTGGCCCAAAGACGCCGAAGAAGCAGGCGCGGCTGTCGCGCTTGATGGGCGCACGGTAAATAACGCGCTGGTGTTTCCGGGGATTATTCGCGGCGCGTTAGCTGCCCAAGCCCGCGAAGTAACTACGGCGATGAAATTTGCCGCCGCAGAAACAATCGCGTCGCTATCAGGCAAAAATGAAGTTGTTCCTAATTTTATGAATGTGGAAGTGCATAAGGCTGTGGCGCGAGCGGTGTTTTTTGCGGTGAGTAAGCCTAGACATTAAGAAAATTTTATATAAATTGAATATAGAAAGCGGCAGGCGCGAAAGTGCCTGCTGTTTTGTTTTTAAGAGTGTTTCTGTAGTAAACTATTGACAATAAATGTTAGCTATGGTATCCTTTGTATATCAAGTAATACTTTTCATACCAGGTCGATATTAGTATTTATCATAATCCAAATATAAGAGGGGGTAGAAGATGAGCAATACAAAAAAG
>JBAYMZ010000127.1:0-5140 GCA_041663385.1 Candidatus Omnitrophota bacterium | reverse complement strand
ATTATCTAAAAGCCGCGGAACAATACAAATAAATGCTTGCGGCTTAAAAGCCCTTCCCGCAGGAGCATCTCCCGAAAACCAAATAAAAACCCTAAAAGAGCTTCATGCGGAATTAGGTATTTCCAATAAAGAAGTAAATATTTCCGTATGCGGCAAAGACATAATCAGCCGCTACGTCGTCTTCCCCCCTATGTCACGAAGCGCGCTTGTTCGTTCTTTAAAATTTGAGTTTGAAAAGTATATCCCCTTTCCTTTAAGTGATTGTGTGGTAGATATAGACGTTTTCGATAAAAGGCCGGATGGCCGGCTAAATGTACTTATTGTTTCGGCAAAAAAATATTTTATCCAGGAACGGATTAACCTTCTTAAACAAGCTGGTTTTACGCCGCGAGTTATCAGTATCGACTCTCTTTCCCTGCACAAAATTTTTCTGGAAAGCCCATATTTTATAAAAACCGGCTCCTTCGTCCTCCTCAATATCGGTTGTTTAATAACTAACATGCTTATCGCAAATCAAAAGACACCTGTCTTTTCAAGAGATATACATATCGCCGGCCAAAATTTTACGCACGCAATCACCGAAAGAATGGATCTATCTGCAGAGAAGGCTGAAGAATTAAAATGCGGAGCGCAGGGTGATTCCCTTTTTGAAACTGTTCTGGCCCCGGATTTAAACACGCTGGTAGACGAAATCACGCTTTCAATAGAATATGCGAAAAAAAATTATGATTTAAAAGAGATAAAAAGCATTTATTTAAGCGGGGGGTCTTCTAAACTTAAAAATCTCGATAAATTTCTTGAAAATAAGTTAAAAATCAAAGTTGATCGCTGGAATCCTTTCGCCACGGCTAAAAAACCAAAAAACCTTGATATCCTTGAAGCGTATTATTCAGATTTAATTTTAGCGCTTGGTGTTGCCATAAGTTAAAATCACTGACACCAAACAACCGGGCTCCTTGTCACTAAAAATCAAAAAACACATCGTGACAATTTCTATTGTCCGCTTATAGAAAAAATATAATAATTTCCAAAGCGCCGAACACGAAACAAAAATGAAAGAAAGAAGAAGATTTATTAGGGTCCCCGAAAGCTCAGAAATAACTTACAGGGTTGTATCGCTGGCAAGAATTGATTATTTTGTTACTAAAAATTTGAGCCGTGAAGGTGCCAGATTTTTTGTTCATGAATTCATCCCCATAGGGACTATCCTTAGAATAAAAATTAAGCTAAAAAAAACTTATTTTAGTTTTGAAGCCCTAGCGCAGGTAAGATGGGTAGAAGAAGATTTGCTCAATGAAAGATTTGAAATCGGGGTAAAATTCATTGATATTCCCCGTAATACCGCAAAATACCTGGACGAATACCTAGACAGCCTGCTGAAGATTAAAAAAAATAGACATCTTTTCTGCTAGTTTTTAAATTCAAATTTTATTTATTTAACGATAATTTTACGAATTACAGGGCAGGGTTTATTCTGTCTTTTCGTCAAAGTATTCCTGACTGACAAACCTCCAGCTGTTTACTCCGGTAAAACCAAAAACTGCCTCGCTTGAGGCAGGAACAGCAGTAGGGAACCTGTCATCATAAACTTTATTATCAGTAGGAGAACCGCTTCCACCAAATACATAACTAGTAAGTGACTGGCCAAGCACCGATGTATTATTTTTGTAAGGCTGGCTCGCATAACCGCCTCCTCTATTACAACCATTAATCCCGGCATAAGTCCCTGAACCTGTGGAATATTCTTCCTGGCCTAAGGCGGCCTTATAGTTATCATAAGTTGTAGTGCTATCAGGATCAACAGAAGTAAAATTTAAAAATGCGCCGTAAAAATTTCTGGTAGCTATACTACCGTCGGCCTTCCTCCAACACTCTAAGGTCCAAAAATCTGAAAGGCCGGGGGTAATAAATAAAGAGTTATAAGTATAAGACCTATCCACTTTATTAACAAGCGGATCCGGATGGTTACTGTTATACCCGGTTTGACGAGCGGCGTGTTTCGCCGTAACAAGGTCAGCGAACTCCTGCGTCATAGGCGGATAAGAAGCGAGTTTGGGGGGCAAACCAGATATCCACACTTCGGTAGTAGAACCAACAGGGATAGGACTTTGATCGTCTACAACATCGTCATAGGAAATAATTTGGTTGGAAGCATTTCTAGTTACTAAGGCCTTGGTATAGAAATTATTGGGATGAGCCGCAAAATCAGGGATATATTGCGGATCAGAATAAACATCAGATAAGGTATAAACTTTCTTTTTAGTTGCAATATGGGAAATTTTCCAAGTATCAACGCTTGGATCAGAAGAAGTATGTAAATTGTAATCGCCTTTTAGATAGATACTCTCCTCCGAAATAACCGTAAATACCGCGGTTTTACCGCCGACATTTTCACCAGGGAGATTTGCGGCGTTAGACAATCTTAGCGGGACTTCGGAATAAATAACGCCATTAGCAGGTTTAATTAAATTTTTCATCTTTCCCACGTCTAAATCAATAAGATTAATTATTTGAGCTGTTTTCCAATTATAAAAACTTTTCTTAGAAGCAAATACTTCAGCTGCACCTAAATTCAATGCCGCAACAATTGCGTCAAGATCAGGCGTTGAAGTACCATCGCCCACATATATACCATCACCAATTGCTTTAAACTTATAAGTACTCTCCTTGCCGGGTTCGTCAAAGATACTATAAAAAGGCCCTTTTAAGGGAATCCCTGAATTTAGCACCCCTTCAACCCCCTTCTGGGAAAGTAAATCCAGATATTGAAAAAATCCACTTTGTTGTTTTTGGGTATCAAGAACGCTGATCTGCCTATAGGGGCTTGCTAAGTCATGAATATCATCACCGTAAACATAATCGTCAAAGAATTCTTTGTTAGCATCGAATTGAGTAGCATACTCTGCACCTTGCTTATCCACCATATAAGAATAATATGATTTGCCAGCAATCTCATAATCCTGTGCTTTTACATAGCCTGAATCTGCAAGATTGTAACAGTCATCATCAGCAGTAGTACAGGCATAGCCTGCAGCATTTCTTTTCATGTAACGCCAGCCCGTAGTATTAGCGGGGTCAACAGTAGTCTGCAATGGATCTAATTTACAACCTGCGGCAGTCTGAGGACAGCTTTCAGTGATATAAAAAGTCACGGGCACAGAACCATATAGAGATTTATATTTATCCACCCAAGTGTAATTTCCCGGTAAACTTCCGGGAAGCTCAAACCACTCATTGTTCAACGCTCCGGTTTTATTCTTGTAAGGCTTAAAATAAACACTTAAGTAGTTAACAGTGCCATCATATACCTTAGCATCACTACGAAGCGGGCCATTAGCCTCTCGATAAATTCCATTTACGGTAGCTTTATCTGTGCCGGCAGGATTTTGGCCCAGATATGACTGATCCGTGCCATCGTTCTTCATGTATCCTATTTTTCGTTCATACCACCAGCTATAATTTAACGGCTGAAAAGAACCAGAAGCCTGCCTGCCTGAAAAATAAGCCTCCTCTCCTCTAAAAGGAAGGGGGTATGGACCATACCCTGGAAGAAAGTCTGTACCCCACATACTATCACTGATAAGATATTCAGCATTTGTCTTAAGAAACATAGATCCACTGCTGCCGTAGTAATAAAAAGGGCCGGGAACAACATTCACATCGTCAGCTGTAGTATGGTGATGGCCGCCGGCAGTAAGCGAAGGGGCTGGGGCCATACCATCTGTAACCCCATCAAGATCATCATAATGATAAGGGGCACTAAATAAAAGAGCATTTTCATACTTAATTGTCCCTGAAGCAGTCATTTCACCAATACCATTAAAACGAAAGCCAGAGGAATGCGGATGAAATATAATATCCCCGTTGGTATGAATACTTCCTCCTTTACATTGATAAGTTTGCGAAGGGTAAGCAAAAGTTAAACTCTTGTTTGAAAACATAAAATATTTATACATCGGGGATGGAGAATAAATATATTCCAGATATTGAGAATTTTGAGGAGCACTTTCATCCCCCGTAAAAAAATGAATATACATGTTGATGGCTTGGCTGGAATAAATAACTTTGGCCCTAAAATTATACCCAGAAATTCTGTAAAAGCCATTACTGACAGTGGCGTTTTTCAGGCGCGGGGTATCATCGGTGCCCCATTCATCAGGAGCAGAAGCATTCCATTCTTCCCAAAGAAGAGCATTCCTGGCTGCTTCTATTTCATATAAACCTTTAAGATTAATTTCGTAATGTTGATGAATAATGTTGTCGGAAACATACTGGTAGGTTGCTAAAGAGATAAATCCGGTCAGAACAGTAATCAAAAACAAAGTTAAAACAAGCGCCATTGCTTTCTTTTGTCTTTTCATTATTTTCCGCCTTTGCTTAAAGTATAACATATATACAACACGTCTTCAATAGATACGCTTTCATAACTATATTATTACCAAAGAGTTAAAACTTCGATTAAGCATAAAACCATAATCTATGCACTCTTGAATATTTGCGGTTAAGAAAAAACTTTTATTAGGCCGAAAACCATACAAAAATAACTTTTAATTCATTGGGGTAACAGCGAAGGTAATATTTGCAGTAATCGGCGATGGTAGCTCCGTCCCAAGATATCTATCCATATCAAAGACAATATTTATATCATATTGGCCGCCGCCAGGAATTGACACTGTAAAGTTGGTTACATTTTGAGCAAGGCTTCTTATGCTTATCTCGGTCAAGGACGCATCCAGCACCCGCCTGACTAATTTTTCATTTATAACGGAATATTCAATGGAGTTCCCCTGTGTAGTTCCATCTCCCCACAATAGATCTCCGCCTCCCGACAATTGTAATTCTTCATCGTCACCCACAAGAGGAATGGAAAATCTAATACTATGCCCATCAGTCGCGGGCCAAGCTTTTGTCCCATATCGAGAAAGCACGAGCTCTTGAGAAATAACCGTGCTTGCCTGCCTCTCCTGGGAAGAAACATACAATTTTGCCGCGGCGATTGTCCAAGATATTCTCCCCGATCCGGTTATCGAAAAAACCAGGGAAATTATTATTGAAAAAATGCCCAGAGCGACAACAATCTCAACCAAGGTTAATCCTTTTTTATACATGTTTTTTTACCTTTAGCCAAAAATATTATTTT
>JBAYMZ010000126.1:0-5174 GCA_041663385.1 Candidatus Omnitrophota bacterium | reverse complement strand
TACAGTTTGCATCATTTTCTTTTTATCTGCGGTATCAAATGCCCTGGTTTGCATAGCCCTTAGTTTAACCTGGCTTTCGGTCATCTCGAATGCTTTGCCAGCGGTAGTCGCACAGCCTGAAGCCATTAAAGATAAAATTAAGATCAATACTATGAACTTTACTTTTTTTATTTGCCTCATATCTTTTGAGCCTCCAGGAATATTGACTTGGATAAACTGTCATAAAATTTTTGATAGATTTGCGCTTCTTTAATCGTTTCCAGCCTGCTAATTTGATTGCTCATATTCCAAACTATCCTCTGAAAAGTTACCCGTACCGCAATTTTTGAACCATCAAGCGACGGCTTAACCACCACCGAAACTTTTACCTGTTGAGTCTTATCGCAGCCAGCAGTAGCATTGGTATACGTACCAAAGAAAATGGAAAGAGCATCCAACATTACCGCTCCGGTAATTTGTGCTGCATTCTTTGCGTCTGCATTCTTGTAGGCGCTTACCAAGCCTAGATCGGTTTCGCTTTCACTTAATGTAAACCCCAAATCCTGCAAAACACCAGATACCGCTGTGATAATTTTCTTCTCATCTTTGGTATCATATTGGCGTATTTGCAACTGGCGTTTCTCTAAATAGCCTTCGGATGGTTTTAAGAACCCTTTTGGCAGGGTAGCACAGCCAGCAAAAAAGCATATAAAAAATAAACCTGAAACTAATTTTACTAACCGTCTCATATTTTAGAAATTAAAAACTTGAAGCATGATAAGCGAAATCTCTCACTTTGCTGTCTTTATCAAATTTTACAACCACAGTAAGAGTCCTTTGTGAAGTAGACTTGGAGCCAGAACTTCCGCTTCCACCTATGCCGGCAAGTATCAATGACAGCCCGCTTTGACCTTCACTTTGAGAATAAGTAACATCTGTGGCTATTTTATCGTAAACCCAAACCTCTCTTCTTTCTTCATCGGTAGTAACCACATTAGGCGAGCCCAAAGCCTCGACCACCTGCGCTGACGTCATTCCTACCTTAATATTACGCTGAACAGTTCCAACAGTAAGCTTGTCGCCTGCATCATTTTGAACATTCTTTCTGTGAACCTCTGCAGTAGCGCACCCAACGAAAGTTATCAAAACCATTAAAAGTATATATTTTTTCATCGTTTCTCCTCCTTGGATTATTTATATACCCAATATGTAAAATAGCAAATACTAATTAACGAATTATTTAGCTTGACTCTGATGGCTGACGCCGGTTTTAGCTTTGCCGCCGATAAGCTTCCAGAGATTGCTTTTTTCTGAAGCATATTTCTCAACGTAAATTGTCGAAATCCCCTTGGGAACGCCTTTTTCCCAGCTGTAATAGGAAACGCGTATTGAATCAGGAAAAGTATATTTAGTTTCATTTTTAAGAACTTTGAGAACTTTTACTTCCTGGACACAAAACTTATCACATAAATCAATATCCTTGGTACATTCAACACGCAAAACAACTTGCGCATTTTTGGCTAAGGAGCTATTCATCTCTTGGGCAAAAACAGAAGAAAAAGAAAAAAATGTTATTAGTAAAAATATTATTGTTCTCATGCTCCTCCTTCCATTAACCTTATTCCACCTACGCGGTGGAATGAGGTTTCAACGTTTTGACGACGATTACCTCTTTGAATTATGTGATGAGGTATATCAGGTATAACTATCCTTGCCATTCGTGGCATAAAATCAGTTTATATAAGAAAAAAGCAAATTGTTAATGCTAATTATGGTAGCCATCCCCGGAATTATTTCCTGCTATTATACAGGAATAGAGTGTTGCGTTAAGAACTTGAGGCTAAGCTGTCCCCGGAACTTACTCTATAATGACTAACTTGCCGTTTAAATCTGGGAACTGCTCAAAGTTCCATATCCACATTTTTTTCTTAGAATCATATTCTAGAGCATTTTCACCTGCAAGCACCTTAACTTTCAATTCCTTCCTTGTCCCGCTTTTTGCTGTAAAGGTAAAGGTATGGGTACCAGGTTCTATGGACAAATCTTTTAATACGCCTCCGCCGCTTAAATCCTCAAAAAAAACTCCATCTACAAAAAGAGCGCTGTCATGAAATTCAGTATTATTCAATCCTCCTACATAAACAACGCTTCCGTGGGGACTACATGAAGCAAAAAATAATACAACAAATAAATACGCTATTAAGCCAATAAAACCATAAATTTTCATTATTAAACTCTCCAGTTAGCTAGTACCCCGATTTGTAGTCTGAATCAGGCTTTAATATCTTTAGTTTTCCTTCTCCGTATAATATCATAGCATCTTTTCCAGAGAATGCCCCTTGAAAATTATTGTGTGTATCCATTCTAAAATCATTCCAAGTCTGTTCACCAGTAATCTGGTTATCAAATATTTCATGAGACATAGAAACTATGAATGCGCCAAAAGATCCTATCTCTTTCCTCATTAGCTCATTCCACCGTGCATGCCTATACGCGTCCAGCGCTCCTCCGGCACGACCAGATAAACCTGCTTGTCCCGCCACAGTTTCTGTATCTTGAAAAGCTTGTCTACTTAATTCTTCGCCTTTCTTTACAAAATCTAATTTTTTTGCAAGGTCATGCAACCAATCATTACATAAATAGGCAACCGCGGAAGTCATGGCACCTTGAGTAGCACCAGCACCAAAACTACCACCCATTACTAAAGAAATACCACCACCAAGTATAGCACCAACAACTGTTCTTTGTAAGCCCCTACCCATGAAAGCATCTAACCCCTTGCCCGATATGGGAAAAATACCTGAAACAGTTGCACTGATCCCAGCACTGATTCCACCTATTGCTGCCGATATCCCTGGGTTTCCTCCTGTAGCAACTGCGCCTAGAGCACCTGAGATAGCGCCAGCTATAGTATGAACACCTGCAGTAAGCATAGTCATTGCTGCAGTTCCCTCTTGAATACCTAAAGCTGTTGCCAACCCTCCAATTGCGCTACCAGCTGCAAAAAATAACGCTCCAGAAATTGCGCCACAAATAGCACCTGCCCCAATATCTCCACCGGTTATAGCTGATATCGCAGCACCGCTTGCTGCACCAATAAACACTGCCGCGACAGCAAACCAAAACCAATGACCTGTTGGATCAATATAGTTAATCGGATTATTGTTGCAATAGGTATAACGATTCAAAGTTTGTGGATTAAGCGGTGATTGAACGATTGTATCCGCCGTTATAAACCTTCCAATCTCCGGGTCGTAGTAGCGGGCGCCGTAGAAATAGAGACCGCTGGAGTCGAGTTCTTTGCCGGTGAATTTGTAATTAGTAACACTGGTTCCAGTTGTTTGAGCAACTGTGCCGTATGGCGTGTACTCATAACTTGAAACTTTATTGCCTAGCTCATCAGTAATAACGCTTGATGAGCCTAAATGGTCGGAATGCATGTAATAGGTATGTTCGGGCTCGATAGTGCAAACTTTAGTGCTGCCTGCAAAAATATGTTTTTTAATTTTTCCGTTTTCGATTTCGTAAAGTGACCCAATATAGGTAGTTTCTTTTGTCGTCCCTCCTCCTTCGTCTATCGTCTTTCGTACCCTGCCACCGTCTCCATCATAAGAATAGCTTTCAGTCGACAGTCCACAGTCCACAGATTTTAATCTATTCTCAACATCATAAACATAAGTCTTCCCTTTTCCTGACGTCATATTGCCGTTAGCATCGTAGGTAAACGAATACGAGCCAGCAGTAGTTACTGCATGCGGGCCGGCGCTTTGGCCGTAGGTCATTACGCCAAGATCGGATTTATAAGTCATATTGCCGATTGAGTCGTATTGGTAGTTAAAATCAGTGTAACCACTGGTAGGCGCAGGAACGTTGTTAGCTTGGGTTAAGCGGTTTAGTTCATCATAAGCATATGTGCGGATGTTACTTTTTAGATTGTCAGTTAAAGTTGTAATGTTACCGTTTTTATCAAAGAGGTAATTTAAATTTTGCAGGGTTGCGGTTGGACTTTGCGTCAAAATATTGGATAGGCGTAAATCCTGGCCATAGGTGTAAGCAGTTTGAGTATTATTTCCGTAGGCAATAGTTGTAATTTGGCCTTTAGCGTTGTAGTTTATTCCGTTTACATAGTTTATGGTGTTGTTCGCGTTAGAAACTTTCTTCAATGAACCAGTGGTTGTGTCATAATGATAATTTATAATGCTCGAGTCAGGGTAAGTTAATGCGGTTAGCCTATCCAAAATATCATAAGCACGTGATACCTGATACGTGCTACCTGATACAGTTTTTATACTTTTAATTTCTCTGCCAAGCTTGTCGTAGAAAAATTCCGTTGAGCCGCTTGAGTCAATTACTTTCGACAATCTGCCAATGCAATTTTCCTTACCGGTATCATCATAAAGGTAACTAACTTCGCTCGTTGCTCCTCCATTTTCTGTCATTGTTTTCTTGAGCAGACGGTTCAACTCATCGTAATTGAATTCGATAGTTTGATTTTTCGCATCAATTTGTTTTTTAAGATTTCCCAGTTCATCGTATTCATAAAACCAGGTGCCCATGTCCGGGTCTATCATTTTCAGTTTCTTACCACTGGAATCGTAAAAAATCTGGGTGACATTACTTTTGCTATCGGTTAATTTAACTAAATTATTCTGGATATCGTATTCGTAAGTGGTTTTATAAACTCCTCCTTGAGCAAATTCGGTGATTTCGATATTGTTGCCAAAAACATCTTTTAAAGTGCCTTTTTTATGGCCTTGGGGATCAACGGTTTCCACATAAAGCGGATTCACATAATTAATCGAAGCTTCTGCATCCTTTAACGTTCCGGGGAAATCGGAAATGGTTTTTTTGACTCTGCCGCGAATATCGTATTCATAACGGACATAGGATATTTGCGAGGAGCTTTCGTCAACATAATGCGGCAGACTTTCAGATTCAGTCTGACCGCGATTATTGCAGGTAGTTTCAACGACAACATTGCGCGGCGAGCCGTTATCTTCACCAACAGAAATTGCTTTATACGCTCTTCCTAGGCCATCAATGTATTCGGTTTTAAATTGGCCAAGAGCGTTAGTTGATATTTTAGTATTAAAGTCAGGATACGAGTATGTTGCAACAGTTTGATTAAAAGCATTTTTTACGCTGGTTACTCTGGCAAGTGAATCGTAAAAAGTTTGCGAGGTGTTTCCGTTTGT
>JBAYMZ010000125.1:0-5182 GCA_041663385.1 Candidatus Omnitrophota bacterium | reverse complement strand
ATTTTACAAATCCGATATGGTTCTCACAATCCGGTGGTTGGCTGCTTTCAAAAAACATAGATTATTTTTTGGAATATCTTAAGGTGGCAGTTAATGCATTAAGACATGATGTCCATTATTGGTGCGTCATTAATGAGCCGATGGTGTATCTTTATAACGGTTTTATCGCCGGTATCTGGCCCCCGGGAATAAAATCTGTAAAATTAGCAAAAAAAGTTTTAAATAATATAATCAGCGCCTATCGTGACGGTTATCAGGAAATAAAAAATATCTATAAGCAGGAAGGCTTAGAATGTAATGTTTCTTTTGCCAAGCATGTCCGTAAATTCGCAGCCTGCCCGAAATTTAATTTTGGACAGAATTTTATTTCGACTTTGCTCCGGGATAAAATATTTAATATTGATTTGCTGGATTATTTAAGCGGGAAACATTGCCTTGATTCTATTGATATAAATTATTATTGCAAAGAATATGTTAAATTCAACGGTCCCCTGGGTAGTGAGTGTTGTCATCCGCACCATAAAGAGCGAAAAAACTTTCTCGGGTGGAATGCTTACCCTCAAGGGCTTTATGAATTTCTTAAGAGGTTTCAAAAATATAAGTTGCCAATTTTTATTACCGAAAACGGAACAGCGGAAAACAATGATTCTCTGTACCAGGAATATTTACTTTCTCATCTAAATTCCGTAGCCAGAGCGGTTTCCGAGGGTATCGACATAAAGGGTTATTTCTGGTGGTCATTAATCGATAATTTTGAATGGGATAAAGGGTTTTCTCCGCGTTTTGGCCTTATCGAAGTAGACTACAATAATTTTAAGAGGAAAATCAAGCCTTTTGCCTATACTTATGCTAAGATATGTAAGGATAATAAGATAACTATATAAACGGTTGCGTTAATCGGTTGCGGTTGCGCAACTCGTCCCGGTTGCGTTATGCGTCAAACGTAATAAACGCAACCGATTGACGTATGACGAAACGAGTAGCGCAACCGCAACCGTAAGACGCAACCATTAACTAAATATGGATTTAAAAGAAGTAAAAGTTTTAATCGCGAATATCACTCCTTTTAACAAATTAAAAGATGAGGAGGTTGATGATTTTTTAAATATTTGTGAAGTAAAAACCTACAAACATGGCGAGATTATTTATAAGGATCAGGACCCGCCGGATTATTTCTATTTTCTTCTAAAGGGGAGAATTATCATTTTGGGTTCTGATTCCGGCGAAAAATCTGAAATAGAAATTATCAAGCGAGGCACTGCTTTTGGGATAATTTCACTTTTTAACGATGAACCGCATTCCGTAACTACAAAACCTATAGAAGAATCGTTGGTCGTACGCGTTGAAAAAGATAAATTTAAAAACTTCCTTATCTTTCATCCCGCGCTTAGCGCTGAATTTTACAGAATACTTTCCCAGAGAATAAGGGCTCGTTTGGGTCGGAAGAAAATCTTTCAATGTAAACGTGTAGCGGTTTTTGGAACGCCTCTTTCGGGAAAAACTACGTATGCGCTCAACTTAGCGCTCAAATTAAAAGCTGAAACTCGTAAAAATGTGATATTTGTGGAATTTATTGCCCAGGAAGATAAAAAGCCCATGAGTTTTTATGGCCAGGAAGAAAAGATGCTTAATCTAAACGACTACAGAGAAGAAGATTTTTCCGGCTATCTTATGCATAAAAATTTAAAAGAATTACCGGAAATGAGCATTGATTGCCTTACAGTAAAAATGAACTATAGCACAAATTTCGCGTCTCTGATTAATTTTTTATCGGAAAACTATCATTTCATAATTTACGATATACCAGCTTCTTTTAAAAATGAAAAATTTTATGAGCTGCTTTCTCCCGCGGATTATTTTCACTACCTTATTCTTCCTGTACGCGAAAATGCCGCCACGGCGAGCTTGTTGATAGAGGAGTTGAAAGCTAAAAATTCTATAAACATTGAGAAAATAAAAGTGATTTTAAGCGATTTTTCCGGCCAGGTCAGGTTGTCTTCACAAGAGATAAAAGAAAGAATAGGGCACAATATTTACGCGACTTTAACTTCCATGGAAAACGATGATTATGATAAAACATTACGAAGAATAAGCCGGCAAACCGGTGAACTTTTGGTGGGCCTCGCGCTTGGTTCAGGCGGGGCTTATGGCTTTTCACATATAGGAGTATTAAAAATACTTGAGGAAAACAACATACCGGTTGATATTATATGCGGCTCATCAATCGGCGCGGTTATTGCCGCTTTATGGGCGTTGGGCTATGATGCCAAGAGGATAGAAGGGCTTACCAGCGATTTTGGAAAAAAATTAAAGTTATTCTCCTTCCGGGGTTTTGTATTTCCCTTTAAAGGTTTTTGGACAGCAAAATATCTTGAGAGTGTTTTAAAAAAGCTTTTTAAGGAAAAAACTTTCTACGACCTTAAACATTCGCTTAAGATTGTAGTTTTTGATTTTGCTTCAAAGGGCGCAAAAGTGCTTGAGCAGGGTTACCTGTATAAGGCTGTCGCGGCCAGCTGCGCTGTACCGGGAGTGTTTGAACCGATAAAGTTCAAAGATGACATGCTGCTCGATGGGGGGATACTTAACCCATTACCGACAAAAGTTCTGTTAAACTATGGCGCTAATAAAATAATCGCGGTTAATATCATTCCTTCTCAGGAAGAGATGCTAAGTGAATATAAGAAGAGAAGCAAGCTGCACATTTTTGATTTTATTTTCGGCACTATAGAAACAATGCAAAGGCAGTTTATAGAAGAGGCTGTACTTGTCGCTGATGTTATTATACACCCTAATTTTGCAAATCTGCATTGGCTGGAATTTGGTAAAGTGGAGGATTTTGTAAAGCGAGGCGAATCCGCGACACTTGATAAATTACCTGAGATCAATAAGCTTGCCAGTAGTTAAAATTTAAAGTAATCCATATGAATAAAAATTATAAACTATTTAAACAGGTACTTATCTTTTTGTATATACTTTTTATTTTCTTTAGCCCAGCTCTTTCTTTTTCTGAAAGCATTGCTGAAAGATTTCAGGGAAAGGATAATATATCTTATGATGTCCTTTACAATGGTATTTATGCGGGAAAAATAACCTGGAAATATCTCGGAAAAGAAAAATTATATGGCAAAGAAGTGGAGGTAATTTTTTTAGATTCTAATACAAAAATTTTTAATCTGCTTAACATTACGAGTAAAGAAAAGGTTTTTCTTGATGTGGCTACTTATCTTCCGGTTGAAGCACAAAGGGATGTTGTGTTGTTTGGAAAACAGGAAAACATAAAAGAAATCTATGATCAGGAGAGAGGTTCTGTAAGAATTGCAAATAGTAATCCCGAAAAGAAAGAATTTGTTTTATACCAAAGCAAGCCGATACACAATATCCTGGCTTTACTTTATTTTTTTCCTCAGGATATCGCTTTGGTAAAAGGTAAAAAACTTTATTTTAATCTCCCTACCCAGAAAGTAACGGTTAAACTTGTATCAGAGGGGACGATAAAGATTGGCAAGGAAAAAAAAGAGATATATTTATTATCGGGCAGCGGAGGCAAAAGATTTAACCTTTGGCTTGATAAAAAAGATAGAAGCCCCCTCAAGATAGAATTCCTGTCAATGGCGGGTAAGGTTACTATTGTCAAAAACGCTAATTACCGCCGATAAAAACACTTATTTTTCTATTAGCAGTAATTAGCGTATAAAATTAGCGGACATTAGCGTTTAAAAATTTAGTATTAATCGATTATAATCAAAGAGTTCTTTCCTCCAAAAGAATCATCCTCAGCAAGTTTATTGTGCGGGTCGGAAATCCAAGTGTCGCCGGTAAGAAATTTATAGCGATACTTTCCTTTTTCAAGAGGAATATTTAAACTCCAGATATCATCGCCAACTTTTCTTAGCTTATATCTTTCTTCTTTCTGCCAGTTATTAAAATCTCCGATTGCGTATACTTCTCCAAACGCGTCCCCTTTTAAAAATAACTGTGCCCATGTGGCGCCGGAAGTTGTTTTAATCATTTCTTCGGATAGAGCCGCGAAATCTATTGCTCCTCTTGAATCAGAGTCATATTCAAAAATATTTTTACCGCAAGAAGCGGCTTCTTTCAGGGTGATGTTTGTCCTTATCATTGTATCTAAAAGTAGGCTGCCAAGGCGTTTCTTTACTTTTTCCGTGAACTCACAGGCAAATTTTGACCGCCTGTCAAGTTGGTTGAGAAGATAGAAACAAATGGGAGTTTTGTCTTTGAACTCTTTAAGCATAATAATTATGTCTTTGAGTATTTCAATGCCGCGTAAAGAGAAATCGCAGAGATTAAACGGGATAAGGCAATAAGTGCTTGAATTAAGCGCGTTTAAAGTAAGAAGCCCGAGGTTAGGCGGGCAATCAATAACGCAATAATCAAAGTTGGAAGAAATTATATTAAGAAAGCTGGAAAGAATGTCAAGCCTGTCTTCCCGCTGTGAGAATTTGTGTTCTAAGGAAGCCAGTCCTAGCCTTGAGCCGATGAAATAAAAATTTTCTGACACCGATTGATAAAGTTCTTCCTGCGGCAGCGGTTGGTCATGAGCCATTTTTTCAAGGATGTCGGTTATGGTTAAGTTGCTTGTTTTTCGTAAGGCAAATGTCGCGTGTGCCTGTGGGTCTAAATCTATGAGTAAAACCTTGAAGCCTTTTTTGCTTAAACCCGCTGAAAGATTGACTGCTGTAATAGTTTTTCCGCAACCACCCTTTTGGTTAACGATAGAAATAATTTTCATTTTTCCTCCTTCAATTTTGATCAGCGGACTCATGTCCGCTCATTGTTTTCGTTCCGTAAGCCAGGGCTCACTAGATTAAAACTAAATCTTTAATCAGCGCCCAGTTTATTTTCTCCTTTTCCTGCGGATAAAAATAAATTGTGATTTGTTTTATCTGGTAAAGGTTGGTGTTTTGGCTGTCAGTGTTGCTAAAGACTATCGGTACTTTTATGAAAGAATCACTTTTTTCGCTTACTTCAATCACAAGCGGGCTTAATGAATTTGAAAAAAACCTTGTGTCTCTGGCGACAACGGCAATATTTAATGGGGTATCGGATTTTTTAAGGTAAAGCAATAAAGAACCGGATTTTAAATCGATTGGTTTCTTAAGGTCAAGGCTAAGGGCAATTTTTTCTTTAGGAATTGTGAGGTAAATAAATGAATTTTCTTTTT
>JBAYMZ010000124.1:0-5195 GCA_041663385.1 Candidatus Omnitrophota bacterium | reverse complement strand
CCCGCCTCACAGAAAATGTTGCAAAATTCTCTTCGATAATTTTGCAACGTTCGGCGGGGTTAATTCGGCTACGCAGCTTTTCTCCGTCTTCGACTTGAAAAGCTGCTGCCTCATTAAAAATCCCCTTGACAATGGTAGCTTTATAGTATATGTTTAATATTAATAGAAGAATTTCACGTGAAAACGCAAAAATTGTAGTTTGTAGTTGGTAGTTAGTAGTTTGTCCGAAAAAACTTCGCGTTTTTTAATTCAACCAACTAACTACATTCTTCAAATGTTTTCACGTGAAAACAATACCAGCTAAAATTATAATGAGCAAAATAATCGGTATTTGCAATCAAAAAGGCGGAACTGGCAAAACCACAACCGCTATTAATTTAACCTCTTATTTAGGCCTTGCCGGCAAGGAAATACTTCTTGTTGATATGGATCCTCAGGGCAATGCCACCTCAGGATTAGGCTTTAACCCCGAAGGTAAGCATTCAGTCTATGATATAATTTCCGGGAATGTCGGCATAGAAGAAGCGATTTATCCTACCCAATGGACAGGCATTTCTGTTATTCCATCCCACATTGCGCTTACCGGCGGAGAAATAGAATTGGTCAATATTGAAAATAGAGAATTACGCTTAAGGGAGGAATTGAATAAGGTAAAAGATAAATTTTCTTACATCATAATCGATGCGCCGCCATCATTGGGCCTGCTTACGGTAAATGTGCTGGTAGCGGCTGATAGCGTTGCTGTTCCTATCCAATGCGAGTATTACGCTCTTGAGGGGGTTTCTAAATTACTGCACACGGTTGAGTTGATTAAAGACAGGCTGAATCCTTATCTCGAAATAGAGGGTGTTTTATTAACTATGGCTGATTTTCGCACCAGGCTTACTTTGCAGGTGATAGAGGAAGTGCGAAAGTTTTTCAAAGAAAAAACTTTCAACACCATTATCCCACGCAACATAAGGCTTGCGGAAGCGCCCAGTTTTGGCAAGCCCATACATTCTTATGATCCTTTATGCGTGGGCGCAAAAGCCTATCTTAATTTAGCCGAAGAAATTTTAAAAGAAAAAATTATGATTAACGCGCCGTTTAGAATTTCAAACGAGCCAGACGTACAACCGCAGATTACACAGATGGTTTCACCCGCAGATTACACAGATAAAGCAAATAAATAATATTTGTACTATCTGTGGGGCCGAAGGCCCATTCGTGGCATTTGCAGATGCAATGGAGGAAAATTTAAATGGAAAAAAGAGTTTTAGGCAAAGGGTTAGACGCGCTGATACCAAGAAAAATTCCCGCTCAAGGCGTGGCAAAAGAATTTACTTATTTGCCGATACATAAAATCCGGCCGGGAAAATATCAACCACGCCAGGAAATAGATGGAGCGGAATTGTCAGAGTTGTCCCGTTCCATAAAAGAGAAGGGGATGATCCAGCCGATTATTGCCAGAAAAATAGGAGAAGACAGCTATGAAATTGTTGCCGGTGGAAGAAGGTTTCAAGCTGCTAAGTCATTGGGGCTCAATGAGATACCAACAATTATCCGTGAGCTTGACGATAAGGATACTTTTATTTTTGCCATCACAGAAAATTTACAAAGAAAAGATTTAAACGCGCTTGAAGAAGCTGAAGCGTTCAGGCGGTTGACCGATGAATTTGAATTTACTCATGATGATATCGCGCGTTTTGTCGGTAAAGATAAAACAACTGTTGTCAATTCTCTGAGGTTGTTTAAACTACCGAAAGAAATTCAGGAAGCTTTGAGAAAAGGATTAATCAGCCGCAGCCAGGCAAGGACGATTCTTGCTCTCGAAAGAGAAGATGACCAGCACAGGCTTTTTCATGAAATTCTAAAAGGCGGATTAAGCGTCCGAGAAATAGAAAGAAAAGTTCAGCGGGTTTCAAAAAAGAAAAAAAGCGCTGATCCTTTTGTGCTTGAGGTGGAGGATAGGCTGCAAAAAGCGCTTGGCACAAAAGTAAGAGTGTTTAATAAAAAAAACAATCGCGGCAAAGTTGTGGTAGAATACTTCACCTTAGAGGACTTAGAGAGAATAATAAAACGGATAGTAAATTAAGGTTACGAACGTTACGAAAGTTACGTATGTTACGAAGGTTACAATAACTATAATGTTTTATTGTAACCCCCGCAACTTCCCGTAACATCCGTAACCTACGTAACATATAATTTAAGGAGGGTTTAGTTTATTATGAAGAACGAGGCAACCTTAGTTATTATTAAGCCGGACGGGCTTAAAAAATCTTTAACCGGAAATATTCTAAGCCGGCTTTCCGAAACAAAGTTAAAAATAATCGGTGCAAGAGTTTTAGAGGTAAGTGAAAGCCTTGCCCAGAGGCACTATGCCCATCTTAAAGATAAACCGTTTTTCCCTGAGCTTATTAAATATATAACCGGCCACCTTCACGGAGAAAACCGGGTCATGGCTTTAATCTATTGGGGTAAAGACGCTATAGCAAAAGTAAGGCAGATTGCCGGCGCGACAAATCCTGAAGAAGCGGACCCGGTAAGTGTCCGGGGTGCTTACGGAAGGATTTTAACCAGCGGGCTTTACGAGAATGTTATTCATGCTTCAAGTGATCCGAGCGAAGCGGAAAGAGAAATAAAACTTTGGTTTGAACCGGATGAAATAGCATATGAACTTTATCCCGCGGAAGGGGTGGTGCTAAAAGACGTGAAAAAGAGAGCGTGGAAATAACGCAGATTATTACAAATATTGATTTGAAAATAGAGGAGAGAAGGGGAAGATAGATGTTGTATAAAACAGAACATCTATCTTCTGTTTTTCATCTTCTATCATCAAAACATAACCAGCTGTAGTCATCTGTGTAAAAAAAAGGAGCCCAAATGAGGTCAATGACTGCTTACGCCAATGTTTACAAAAAGCAAAAAAAACAAACTATACAAGTAACGCTGCGTTCCACGAATTTTAAATACCTCGAAATCGCGATGCATGATTTTCCTTCGCACAATGTGTTGTTGGAAGAGAAGATAAAAGATGAAATCAAAAAAATAATTACCCGCGGAAAAATTGAGGTATATATATATTTAAAAGGCCACATGGAAAGTGAAGTTTTTATCGACGAGCTTAACCTCGCAAAATATATTGCCGAAGCCAAAAAATTAACAAAAAAATATAATTTGTCACAAGAGCTTAAAATAAGTGACTTTTTCGCTCTCCCCCAAGTGATATCCTGGAGCGAGAAGAGGATGGAAGAAAACCTGATTCTTTCCGCGGCAAGAGAAGCAATTAAAAAGCTGCTTGATTTTAAAGAACGGCAGGGAGGAGTTATCAGGCAGGACATGTTAAAAAACCTCAAACATATTAGAAACCATATTGACGTTATAAAAGAAAGCAATATCAGGGTAATCAGTATGGAAAATGGGAAAGAGGATATTAACGAAGAAGTTGCTCTTGCCTCATTTTATGTAAGCGACCTTGAGAAAAAAATAAAGGCAACAAAGATAATTTCCAAAGGGCGTACAATAGATTTTCTAACTCAAGAAATATTGCGCGAGCTAAACACATCGTCCAGTAAAACAAAAAATAAAGCTATTGCGCCGCTGATTGTCGAATCAAAAAATTACCTGGACAGGATAAGAGAACAGGCGCAAAACGTTGAGTAACACAGATATTCACAGATAAGGTTGCGTTAACCGGTTGCGGTTGCGCAATCCCCTTCGGGGAGGCTTCGCTCCTCGTTTCGGCAATCGTCATTCGGTTGCGTCCTAAAGACGAAAAACGCTTAACGCAACCGAGATGAGCCTCGTAACCGCAACCGTAAGACGATTTTTAAAACGTGTGTAAAACAATATATGGCCACTAAAATCTTTATATTATCTGGGCCTTCCGGCGCCGGCAAAACAACACTCCTTAACATGCTTTTGCGTAAAAAAAACATAAAAGGAAAATTTGTGCGGGCAATTTCATTTACCACAAGAAAAAAACGGCAAGGCGAAAAAGAAGGGAGGGATTATTTTTTTATTAGCAGGGAAAAATTTTTAGCGCTGAAAAAGAAAAATTTTTTCCTTGAAAGCCAAAAAGTATTTGATAATTACTATGGAACTCCAAAGTATTTTTATGACCAAGCCAAAGAGCAAGGGAAAAACCTTATTTTGTGTATAGACGTTAAAGGAGGAATGTATTTGAAAAGTAAACACAAACTTGGTAGAATAGTTGCTCTTTTTATAGCTGCGCCAAGCGAGTTGCATTTGCGCAGCAGGTTAAAAAACCGGGTGGAAGACGAAAAAACAATTCAAAAAAGAGTGTCTCTTTCAAAAAAAGAAATGGAATTCGCCAAACATTACGATGGTATTGTAATCAATGAAGACTTGAAGAAAGCCTTATCGGTTCTTGAGGAAATTATTATAACAAACACAAAGTAAATTAACGGAGGGATTATGGTTAAAAAACAAATTTATAATGAGAGTTTAATCGGGGCAGCCGGCGGCTCTTTGTATAACCTGATAATTCTTGTTTCTAAACGCGCGATGCAGCTTGCCCAAGGCGAGAAGCCTTTGGTGGACAAGCCATCAGAAAAAGTTTTAGAAACTGCTATAAGAGAAATCGCCGAGGGTAAAATCTGCATGAAAAAACAAGAGAAAGAATAAGCATTTTTGGCGCGGTAGCCAAGCGGTAAGGCAGCGGTCTGCAAAACCGTTATTCAGCGGTTCAAATCCGCTCCGCGCCTTATATAAAAAATAAAACACAGCTTTTTTAAGACATTGGGATATTTCGCCGGAGTGATGAAATGGCAAACATAACGGACTTAAAATCCGTCGGCCCGTAAGGGCCTTGTGGGTTCAAGTCCCACCTCCGGCATTTAGCGTATAGCGCAAAGCGTTTAGTGTATAGGTAAAACTATACGCTATCCGCCAAGCGCTATGCGCTATGTAAATTAAGGCATCTCGGATGTGTATCCTCGATGCCGAAAAAAAATAAGGAATAACATATATATTGACATTTTTTTTCGGGCAATTGGCTCAGTTGGCTAGAGCACTTCCTTGACATGGAAGGGATCACAGGTTCAAGTCCTGTATTGCCCACCATTGTTTTCATTTTGTTTGGTGGCTTGTCACGCCAATGTAAATTATTGCTTTTTCAAAAACGGGTGACTTGGATGCAATGAGAGGCCTTCGGCCTAACTCCGGCTTCGCCGGAGATTGCATACAAGTCCTGT
>JBAYMZ010000123.1:0-5196 GCA_041663385.1 Candidatus Omnitrophota bacterium | reverse complement strand
TAAATTCCCAACAACACGGCAGATTTCTCCAAGATTGTCCTCGTTTATAGCTGCTTCTATAGCTCTTAAATTCACCTTACTCCAATTTGCTTTACTTTTCTTTCTGCCAGCTGGTTTATCTACTGACTGCCCCAAACCCAATCTTTCATAAAGCCTTACCTTGCTTAAGGCAGCCTGCTCTTTGGAATATAATTGTTCAATTACAGCGCGACCATTAGAAGTCAATACATACTTTCTCTTTAGTTTAGTAAATACGCCTTCTTCGATAAGAACATCCAAATCTTTTCTTGCTGCTCCCTCGCTAAGCTGATCGTATCCGATGAGAACAGCAAGTTCCTGATAGCGGAAATAATAATCTTTAAAGGTGAAACCCTTCGGCGACCTTAGCGATTCCGACTTCATGATTATCCTTTTGGCTTTTTCAGAATTTACGCGTTGCCGTAGAAAGCTTGAAGCGCTTGAACCAAGGCGCGATTTACCTTGCATCTGCAACAATATGCGGTTTATTGTGCCGCCATTTCCCGAAACTTCTTCCGGAAGTGCACCTCCTATGCGCTGGGCAACTTCCTGGGCAGAAAGAGATGAAGGAACCTTGATCGTCGCATCCGCAATGGAATGTTGGTTAACTTCGGAAAATACTACGAATATTCGAACAAGGGCATCGACCAACGAAGACCCATTAAAACAATAATCTTTCATCACTGTCACGCGCACTGGCCGCTTAACGCCGTTATATTTACGTTCAAAAGCAGCGGCTGCGTATTGATTAAGTTGTTTTTCGGTTATTCCCTGTATCGGAAAATTTATTTTTTTAGATGTAATTACTTCGGTAAGCCAACAATCAAAATCATAACCCGGTTTGGTAACAAAATTGTTAAAATCCGTGTTTGGCGTGAAATCAATACCAGCAACCGTGAAAAAGGCAGGCTTTATTTCACGCTCAGGGTTTACCGTTATAGTCACACTACCAATAAAAAGGCCTCCGGCTTTAACCCTATAACCTAACTTATTTTCCGCTAAACCACGATCAACAGTTCTTGTCCTGTCTATGTTTACATACCACATGCGCTGAAGCGAAATTGCCCGGCGCATTCTATCATCATTAGGCCATAGCCCTAAATCTATGGTTTCCGGAACTAACACCCTGTATTTTCCTATAATTTTTTCTGAGTATGATACCGTTACAGCTGATTTATGAGTGTCGCCTCTATTCGCCGAAGAACTGGAATGCACTTTAGATAATGATTTCCTTGTGCGGATACTTGCCGCTGTATGGCTTGAGGTTTTAAACGGGTATTGGGCAAGCAACGATTCCCTTTTAACGCGTTGCTGAGTCGAAAAAGCCTTAATAGCTTTATTGGGATTCGGATCCTCATAATCAAATATATCTACTCCTGCATGCCGATCTCTAAAACCCAGGGTAAAAGCCCTGCCTATATTTTGCTCATTATAAAGAACTTCGCCCATTTCTAATTCAAGCATTTTAATACCTAGATTACGTAATTCTGAACCAAGCCCCTTATATCTGCGAACAGCGTTTCCTCCAATTCTATTCCATGGAGCAATTTCTACAACTCCATATCTATGTGATCCTATAGCAAGATCAACGTAACCTTCAATTTCACTTTCATCTTCTGAAATAACAAAATATAAATTCTTAAGTATCTCTTTTCCCTTGGAATTATTTAAACAATCGCAATATTCACTAATATCTCTTTTGTGCGTAACCGCGGGGCCTTTATTATACTTTAACCATCTTCTTAAGGAATTTAGCGCAGCGATCCTGCCTTTTCCTACAAGATGGTCAGCACAAACGACTTTTAAGGACACTAAATATTTCGATTCTACATCGTTACGTAAGACAACAATCAAAGCTTCCAATACCTTTTTCCGTAAATGGCCATTTGCGGATGAACTTGAAACCGGCGGCGCACGAGTTGATGCAGCCTTAATGCTAATCAAAGGATACCATCTGCCAATTACATAATTTATCCAATTACTTTTCAATATATCTTTTCCCGTAGGATTATCTTGATAAATCTCACCGGCAAAAAATGATTTTGCCACTTTTGTAGAGGTACCGTTGAAGCATTCAGAAATTAATTCAAAACAATAAAAGCTCATGCGCCATTTAAAAATGTTTTTTACATATGCTACCCATGCCAGGCCCGCTATCCGTAAGAAACCGCGCCAGAAAACCCCCCAGATAAATCCGATAATTGCTCCCCAATTATATATTTTTCCCACATATTGCTCAGCCCGGATAAGAGCGGTTTTAATCGCCTTAGTAAATTCCTCTTCGCTGCTAAAAGCCTCTTTTCGCAGGCGAACAACGGTTAAAGAAGTATTTTTATTTTCTAAATATCCGATGCTTCGTAAATAGCCGGTTAATTTTTCTTTGGTAACTCCCTTGGATACAGCGTGGACTATCCATCCGTTACCGAGATATAACGCGCCGTGGCTAACCGGGCTTTTAGTTATTCTTCTTATCAAATAACCGATACTAAAAAACTTTCCGTTTCTAAATAAAATTATGTCTCCTGGCTTAGCTTTTAAACGAATACTGGAAATTTTTAGCGATTTAAGACATTTTATTGTTTTTTGGAGTTGGCTATATGCTTCGAATCCAATACTATGCCTTTTTACTTTTTGCAGTTTGGATATTAATTCTAAAAATTTATCTTCTTTGCCTGCCACACCCTCTCTATCCGAAAGTCCGGCGACTATGGTTTTCAAATATTGCCTTTGTTCGCCAGCCGGCAGGTTTTGAAAATCATTAACAAGATACATAAAAAGTTTTTGAACAGCACCAGCCTTACACCATTCACTAAATTGCTCAAAATTAGCGGGAAATACTGGCAAAGATAGAAACCGAGCTTGTTTTGCAGGCGTAGCATTAAAACTCTTCTTACCTATATATAGATAAGACTGTGAAGCGTCATGAGCGAAATCGAAAGGCTGCGGCAGGAGGGGGCCCCTACCAGCCACGGAAGAGGTAACCCCCAAATCCCGCCGCAACCGCTTATTTGCAATTAAAGGGCAATGTTTTGATGTGAATAGCTTGCTAAACTTATCAGCAAATTTAGCCATAGAATTATTGATTTCTTCTTTCCTTTGCTCAAAAGTAGCAGCCTGGCAAGAAGGGATAAATCTCTTAACAACTCTGTTCTGCGGCGAAAATAAGACTCGCAGGATATTGTTATTATGCCTTGCTCCCCAATAATCAAACAATAAATTAAAATGCGCAAAGAATATAAAACGATTTAATAAATTGTATTTCCAAATCCCGCTCCTGCCGGTTAAAACAACCGCTACATTATGCCCATTCCAATTTCTCGACAACACACTTCCATTCTGGTCAAGCTTTATCAAAAGATGCCTCATCTTCTGAAAAAATGCCTGAAGTAAAATTGAAGGCGTAAAATTCTTAATTGGGGTACCAACAAGAATCAAATCGCTGTTAAAAAATTTCTGCACAGCGTCTTTTAGGCCTGACAAATCCTGTAAGGTAGCCGGAGTTGGTATTTGATGAATTAAATCGGCTAGACAATATTCATGAATTATAAGCCTGGCTTGGCCTAATAATTTTTCCTGCAAAGCCTTGACTAAACAATCAAGCGCATAGCCACTATGACTATTAATTTTTGTTTCGCTGGCTTTGATAACTGCGACTTTAAAAATTGGAGCTTGACCGTTTCTTAAATCGTGTGTATCTTTATGACTGGCTAACGTTACCGAACTTGAACCCTGTTGCTGGATGCCAATTTTAGGAACAACATCCATATTCAATGTAGAAAACTGAGAAAGAACCCAACCACTTACAACTCTAAATAAACTATTAGGTTTATCTCGAAGGCCGGTCTCCCAAATAATCCGCGGTATATAAAAAGTAACTAATAGGTATCCTTGATGCGGTCCAGCCGGACGATCAACGGTATGCGTAAAAAATGGTACTAAATTTTGCTGGCCGGGAATTTTAAACACTCCTTTTTCGCAATACGGATTCTTGTCTTTATTCCATTGGATAATTGCAATTTCGCATTTAGCCCGGTAGTTGGTAAATTTCGTTTCTGGATTTCCAATTACTACCGGCTCACCGTCTTTGGCATAAATTCTCTTAAGCAAATCTACTACTTTTTGAGCATCAGCATTTGGCCTTTCTGCCAAATATTTATGTATTTCGCCGAGCTTGCCATTTAGAAAAACCAAAGGATCGTAATTTTTTACTTTTGGCATAGCTACAACATAATTAGTAAATCTTTCTCGCGCTAGTTTCAACTCTTCTTCCCGAGCCTCGTCTTCATCAAGCCATCTATCTATATCGAGGCCCGATTCATCTTTTGAATTACTTGAAGAAGCAGAACTTGCTATTCCTCTGCCTTTTATCTCATTTAAAAGTTTCGGTAAGTTGCAAAAATTATCTTCACCCATATAAGCAAGCTCTTTAAAAGACGCATCAAATAATTCTTGGGTTTGCTTGTTATACTGTTCTATACCAAGCGCTGCCGAACTTGCCCTGCTTTTCAATTCATAAGCAGAAACCGGCTGCAAGAAACGCTCTCCTCCCAGAGTAGTTTTCCACTTCCCGGAACAAAAGCATACGTATAAATTATCTTTAATTTCTATAACTTTCTCTCTTCCTTTTTCGTCCACTACGGTGACAAAACGAAGGTATCTTTTATTTGACCGCTTGATATTCCTTGTCGCATAGACAGAAGGAATAACAGCATTTTTGAGAGTACCATTTTGATGATTACAGGCAATAACCAGCAAATGTTTTATTTTTTCTTTCTCACTAACCACACGAATTATCTCTGACAAAGGCACTTTTGCCGCGGCTAAATCTCCATTATAAGTATGCCCATGGATAGCAATCGCTGGACCTTCGTAGAAATAACATTTTTTTATTCTTTTAGGGGTGCCTTCTACTAAAACAAATTTATTACTCCTAGCCGCGGCAGGCAGATATTCAATAACTCTGCGGGCACGTTTACTAGGCATTTTAAGCTTCTTTACTTTTGAGAAAATAAATTCTTTGCCGTCAATAATTAATTGTTCTCCTCCGTAATGCTTAAGATATTCATCCAATGGCATTCCTATATGAGTTCGATGCATTTGTGCGGCTCCGGGCAAAATAATAAATACTGTTGTGCCTGAACCCGGAGCTGAATATATCTCAACTGTTCCACCGGCTTT
>JBAYMZ010000122.1:0-5212 GCA_041663385.1 Candidatus Omnitrophota bacterium | reverse complement strand
CGGGGCTTATAACGGGTTCTACTTTTGTTTTTTTGCTCATAAGATTTTTGTTTGGTTAAATGTTATTTGCGTAAACTTCTCTTGTCCGCCATTGCCGCCGCCAATTCGTTAAAGAGCAGTTCGAGCGTCGCCGTCGGCAGCGTCCTGACGAAGTCTTTGCGCGCCTCCCCCGAAAAATTCCTAAGTATGAAGTCGCGGTACGCCTCAATCGGAATGCGGACGCTTTGGCGCGACTGCGCCGCGCCTATGTTTATGCACCCGAGCTTTCCGCTCTCAATGAGGTTGAACACGTGCTTCTCGCAGCAGCCGAGCTTTCGCGCAACGTCGCCCACGCGCAGGGTAGCCCTGTCTCTGAAGTCGAGACTGAAGAACGGGAATTCGAGCTGTTGCGTGTTCGGCATGGCTGGCTTTTTGCTTTCGCGGGCTTAGGGGCGCGTCATTGCCTTGCCCGCCAGTCGTGCCGCGTGCGCGGGGCTAAAGACAGGCTCTTTATGCGGCGCAGCAGCGCGCGGGAAATGCGCCTGCCGTTCAAGACCTCGTAAATGTATTGCGGGTGCCTGTCCAAGACGACGGCGGCCTTCGCGTAACTCCACCCCTTTGCGCGGAATTCGGATTTTATTTCTTCCAACTCGTTTGACATATTTTGATTGCCCTTAATCGGTTTAAGTGAGATTATGAATACATAATTCCTAAAATTCCTAACAAGTCAATAGGAAAAATAGGAAAATTTTTAAAAAATCATTATGCCCTCTTTCCACGAAAAATTTTCCGACCTGATGCTGAGGCGCAGGCTTTCGCAGACTGAAGCCTCAAAGGCTTTGGGCGTAGACCAAAAGACGGTGAGCAACTGGATGTCGGGGAAAATCCTTCCCAAGCCCCAGAAAATAAGGCTTATCTCGGAATTCTTCTCCATCCCGACCGACATATTGGCCGACGACGCCCTGCCGCTTCCCTCCGACATTAAGGAGCATTTGCGCAAGGTTCAGGACACGCGGAACGTCGCGCGCGCGCGCGGCGGCAATGCGGGCGGCGCCGAAATTAAGGCGATAAAACAGGAGCTTGCGGAAATAAGGAAGGCTTTGAACGGCGTCATCGAGCGGCTCGACGCGCAGAAGGCGGCGCAATCCGAAGGCGGCGCAAAGAAACAATCCTCAGCCGACATCCAAAAGGCGGAGCTTCTGGCAAAACATCTTAAATCAATACGCGGAGGGAAGGCGCAGGTAAAGCTCGGCGCATAGGCGCGCGCGGCAATCCGATTCGGAAAGCGAAGAAACGTAGGTTATGACATCGGACTCGGTTTCAAAATCGTCGCGCATCAGCCGCCCAATCTCAAGCATGGCGGCAAAGTCATCTTGCCTCCACAGCAAACTGAGGAAGTCCGACTGCCCGTTTTCCCCCGCATCGTTTTTGCGCTTTCGCACTGCATTTTATTTGTACCGCCGAAGCGGAATATCAAGCAATATCATTTATGGATTTTCATTTTGTTGACAACTGCGGCCGCCTTTTGCGAGACGACGACAAATACGCGGACATCCAGCTTTCCGGCGGGGATTTCCGCGACATCGCCGCGGCGTACGCGGCGGCCTATATCGACAAGCTCTCCCCCGAAGACCGTGCGCACCTTGCGGCCATATACGAGCGCTTCACGCAGGGCGACCTTTTCGGCGCGCCGATTCGCCTTCGCGTCTACAAGAACCTTTACGCCGCCGCAAACAAACGGCCGGAAAACATCCCAGAATAAAGCCGAAACAAGGAGAAATTATGTGCCAGTACCTTACAAAATCCAAGTGCCCAACATGCAAGAGCGGGAATATAGTTGTCACAATAACCCCTGGGAGAACTGAAATAGTCCATTGTGTCGGCGGTGATAACGGAATATCTAAAACCCCCGCAATGGTCAAAGTAAGCTGTAATTTTTGCGGTCGCGTGTTCTTTGGTGATACAATCCCTGAGACAATAAAGTACTATCAAAAAAAGATAGACGGCGTTCATGCAAATACGGATGCAAGCGAAGAAGAGAAAGCCGCCGCAATTTTAGAGTGTAATTCGATAATTCAATTTTTAAAAAGTTAGATTATAAATTTTACTACGTCACCTTTTAGAAATACAGAATTGATTTTATTATTATTTGGTGATTGTTTTTTAAGATAAAAGTTTCGTATAAAATTATATGGCAAATATTGTAGCAATAGATTTGTTCTGTGGCGCTGGCGGTCTAACGAAAGGTTTAGAACTGGCGAAAATAAAGGTTGTTGCGGGTATTGACATAGATAAGTCATGTAAATACCCGTATGAAGCAAACAATAAAGCTATGTATATAATGAAAGACGTATCTAAAATAGATGCGAATGAATTAAATACGCTATATCCAAAAGACTCTATAAAAGTATTGGTCGGTTGTGCTCCATGCCAACCTTTTTCAACATACTCAAATAGGTATGATATGAAGCGTGATGACAAATGGACATTACTCTACCAATTCTCAAGGTTAATAAAAGAATTATCTCCAGATATTGTAAGCATGGAGAACGTTCCTAAACTCGTACATAAAGAGGTTTTTAAAAGTTTCGTAGAAGAATTAAAAAGATTGAAATATAAAGTAAGCTTTAGACTAGTTGATTGTGAAGATTATGGCGTTCCACAGTCAAGAAAACGTCTTGTTTTATTGGCTTCAAAATTTGGAGATATTGAGTTGGTGAAATCAACAAACATGAACCGTAAAGTTACTGTGCGTGATGTCATATATAAATTACCTCCAATAAAAGCAGGACAAACAGATTCGTATGACCTGTTACACTCTTCCAATAATTTATCTCCACTTAATTTAGAAAGAATTAAGGCATCAAAACCAGGAGGAACTTGGAGAGATTGGCCTGAAAGTCTTCGGGCTAATTGTCATAAGAAGGATTCGGGATTAACATATCATGCTGTTTATGGCAGAATGTGCTGGGATAAACCTTCTCCAACCATTACAACTCAATGCACGGGTTTTGGGAATGGACGTTTTGGGCATCCAACGCAAAATAGAGCAATTTCGCTTAGGGAGGCTGCTATGTTGCAAACATTTCCACAAAATTACAAGTTTATCGATCCGAATGCCGAATACATAAAAAGTAACATATCCAGAATGATTGGGAATGCTGTTCCAGTCCGTTTAGGAGAAATCATCGGAACCTCAATACGCAAACATTTAAGAACTTACTCAAAATGAATAACGAAGACAAAGAATATTATGTAAATTTCGGTCCCGAATTGTTAACATTACTCGGGCCAAATCTATACACAAACATATATTATGTATTGGGTGAAATAATAGCAAATGCGTACGATGCCAATGCCAAAAACGTGTATATTTTATATAATCGAGAAAAAGATTCCATTACAATAGAAGATGATGGGAATGGCATGTCATATGATGATTTTAATACGAAGTATTTGCCTATTGGTGTCACGACAAGAACAGATAACGATGATATTTATACAGATTCGACCAAAACAAGGAAAAAAATGGGACGAAAAGGTATAGGGAAATTAGCCGCTCTGTCTGTATCAGAAAAGGTAAAGGTTTGTTCTGTGAAAAACGGTATTAAATCTGGATGTGTTTTATCTCTTGAAATTTCCAAATCTAAAAATGGTAAATATTTAATTCCAGCATTAAAAGATTCTGAAATTATATTTCAAAAGATAATTCCACAAAACGGTTCTGCGATTATCATGGAACAAGCTAAATATAAAATAAACAAAGCTATTGAATCTGCTAAGAAAAATATATCCTTAATATTTCCTTTTACAAATGATGAATTTCAAATTCACTTAATTGATTTATTGTCAAATAATACTGTCACAATAAAAGATTTTACTTTTGAAGTCGTTGGGCTGTCGGACACACTTATAACATTTGCAGATCAAGATTCTCCTCTATCGAAAAGATTCGATTTGTTACACTCGCTATTTAAGAAAGATCGTTATTACGATGAAATTAGGGAAAATATCCCCAAGGAAAGTCTGCCGAAGCAAAAAATATTAAATCAGAAAAAACCTTCTATTCGAACGAAATTAACCTTAAAAACAATTAACGGCTCCGAAAAGGATTTTGACCTAGTGATATCTGGTTGGATTGCGACATATGCATCTACAAAAGATAAAAAAAGAGATTCAGACTTTTCTCCCAGTCATATTTCTATAATTTCGAATGGCAAATTAGGTCAATTTGACATATTGCCAGAAATATCGACAGACAGAATGGGAGAGTCTTATGTAGTAGGTCAATTTTACGTAGACTTATTAGAAGAAACGGAGTTACCAGACATAGCCTCAAGTAATCGCCAAGGCTATAAAGAAGATGACGACAGGTATAGAAATACTCTTGAATTAATAAAAAAGCATGCACTTAGGGTTATCTTGGAGCTGAAAGGAGATGCAACATCAGAAAAGAATTATCTTCGAGAAAAAGCAAAGGAAGAAGCGCTCTGTAATTCTAAAAAAGAATATGATAAAGTTATATATAAGTTGCTTGATACTCCTGAAGTACCTGACTCTTTGAAGAAGTCGCCGTCTTTTAAGTCCGAATTAGAAAAAGCATATGAACTAAAAGATACTTTAAAAAGAGGATATAAGAAATTAATGATAAGCCATAACAGCGAAGATAAAGACTTGATTAACGAATTTGAGAAAGTTTTGCATCAATGTGGTTTTGATAAGAACGAAATTCTATATACAAGTTCTCAATATGCAGAATCAAGGATTCAAGCATATGCTAACTTATTCGAGTACTTGAAGGATTTTTTTGTTAATACAGTATTTCATAGTGACTTATGCGTAGTTTACGTTATTAATAGTAATTTCATAAAAAAATGGAATCCTACTCTTGAAGCTGGTGCTGGTTGGGTCGTAAACTCAAAATGGTTCCCAATGTATACAGACACGCACAAAAGTATAATGCAACCATTTCCTACGACTAACAATTTCCCTAAACTAAATTTTCACATGAATGGAATTAACATTGATATGTTGGCACAAGCTGTTGAACAAATTCTTCAGTGTACTGGAAAAAAGGTTCAAACCATTCCTTTTATTACTGAAATAATAAAATCAACAAAACTTTCTTTATAATTAAAATTAGAAAATTCGCCGCCCCTTCAAAGGGGCGGTTTTTTTGTGCCCGCATTTCGCCTTTGAGCGCAAAAAAATCCGAATTTTGAAAAAAACTCGG
>JBAYMZ010000121.1:0-5219 GCA_041663385.1 Candidatus Omnitrophota bacterium | reverse complement strand
TTTTATCTTTTTCAGACATTATAGGGTTCTTTATTTTCCAATCGTACCCAAATGAATCCCATCTAATACCGCAATCGTGCGTTTTTGAATGGGGCTTGGATGTAGAATAGAAAACAAAGGTGTTGTTCTCTAGCGCTTTAAACCCATGAGCAAAACCTTTGTCTATGTAGATAGCAATATTGTTTTTATCTGAAACCTCTACGTCTATAAATTTTCCGTAAGTCTTTGAGTTTTTTCTTAAATCAAGTATGACATCGATGATGCGGCCCTTAGGAACATATACAAACTTGGCGTGATCCATTGGAGGTAATTGGAAATGCATTCCCCTAATAGTATTCTTAAAAGATACGGAATAGAAATTTTCTTTGAAATTAGTACATAAATTATTTTTTTTAAACCAAACATCGCTGAATGTTTTAACAAGCCTTCCTCGTGTGTCGAAAAAAACCGGTAAATCAATTATATATACACCTGATAAGGGAATGCTAGAAATCTTCATTGGTTTACTTAACGGTACATGCAAAACGTTCTTTTAAAGCCCATATAGTTTCCTATTATTTTCTCTTTAGAAATGTGCTGATGGTATTTGCTATAAAATCTAAACAATCCGGAGTCATTCCCGGATAAACACCAACCCAGAAAGTATCACGCATAATTCTGTCGGTAGCAGCCAGATCACCCACAATACGGTAGCCTTTTTTGTTTTTTCGCATTTCATTAAAACAGGGGTGCTTGATTAAATTGCCGGCAAAAAGCATACGGGTTTGAATCTTGTTTTTTTCAAGATGCAGGACAATCTCGTCGCGCGTGAATCCCGCGTCTTCTTTGACCGTCAACAAAAATCCGAACCAAGAAGGGTCTGAGTTCTCCGTGGGTTCGGGAAGGATAAATCGATCACTAAAACCAGCAAGCCTTTTGCGAAGTACAGCCCAGTTCTTCTTACGAATATCAATGAATGAGGGTAATTTTTCAAGTTGGGCACAACCGATTGCCGCCTGCATTTCTGTTGCCTTAAGATTGTAACCAAAGTGGGAATAAACATATTTATGATCATAGCCTTGCGGCAAAATCCCAAACTGCTGAGTGAAACGTTTTTTGCATGTATTATCTTTCCCTGAAGGGCACCAGCAATCACGGCCCCAGTCGCGGAACGACTCGATAATCCGTTTTAAACGGGCATCGTCCGTATAAACAGCTCCACCCTCACCCATCGTCATATGATGCGGTGGATAAAAGCTTGAAGTGCCAATGTGGCCAATAGTACCGGTATATTTCCATTTTCCGTTTAACTTGTACTTTGAGCCAAGCGAATCGCAGTTATCTTCTATGAGCCAAAGATTATGTTTAAGGCAAAACCTTCCTACTGCCTCTAAATCAAAGGGATTACCCAGGGTATGCGCGAGCATAACCGCTTTAGTTTTCTTGGAAAGTGCATTCTCTAACTGCAAGTAATCGATATTGTAAGTTGGCAGAGAAACATCCAAAAAAACAGGAATTGCGCCGTATTGAATTATCGGCGTCACTGTCGTCGGGAAACCCGCAGCAACAGTAATTACTTCATCCCCGGGATTAATCTTGCGCTCACCCAAAATTGGAGAGGTTAAGGCCATAAAGGCCAGAAGGTTTGCCGAAGAGCCTGAATTAACCAGGGAACAATGTTTTATTTTAAGAAAAGCCGCGAACTCACGCTCAAAGCGTTGGGCGTATCTACCGGTGGTTAGCCAAAAATCAAGGGAGGCATCTACCAATGCTGATAACTCTTTTGAATCAAACACCCGGCCGCCGTAAGCGATACGATCGCCCGGAGAAAATGGCTTAGGCTTAGTAAAAGCTTCCTGGTAATACTTCTGTACTTTATCTAGAATCTTCCAACGCAATTGTTCGGCACGATTCATTTTTAAAAAACCTCGCTGTACTCTTTGATCTGACGCAAACAGAACTCTTCAATATCTTGTTTAGCCTGCCACGCCTTATAAAAATCAACCACTTTAGTCAAGGCTGTCTCGCTATTCCAGCGAGGCTTCCATCGCAATTGCTGTTTGGCTTTAGTAATATCCAGGCGTAAATAGCTCGCTTCATGGGGGTGCTCGCCTTTATCGATTTCAAACGCTGCTGCCTGCCCCCATTTTTCTACCAAGCATTTTACAACCCAGCTTACAGACTGGGTATCTTGCTCCTCGGGGCCAAAATTCCAGGGGCCAGCAAACGCGGTTTCTCCAGAAAGCAAGCGCTCACTCAGCTGCAAATATCCTGCCAAGGGTTCAAGCACATGCTGCCAGGGGCGCACGGATTTAGGATTGCGAATTAAGACGGGCTCACCGGCCGCAAAAGCCCTGAAGCAATCAGGAATCAATCGATCCTCGGCAAAATCTCCGCCGCCGATTACATTGCCGGCGCGCAAACTCGCAACAAGCGTGTGATGCTTTGATCCATAAAAAGCAGGATTAAAATAAGCACTCCGATAAGAAGCGATCAAAATCTCTGCCGCAGCTTTAGAGGCGCTATAGGGATCATAACCTCCTAATGGATCTGTTTCTTTAAACGCCTGATTACGTTCCTGATTCTCATAAACTTTATCCGTCGTAATCATAACCACCGCGCGTAAAGTTTGGCAAAGGCGCGCTGCTTCAAGAACAGCCGCACTTCCCATCACATTAGTCCGATGTGTTGCAAACGGGTTGCGATAGGATGCACGGACTAATGGCTGGGCAGCCAGATGAAATATAATATCCGGTTTTATTTTTTTGACAGTTCGGGTGAGTTTAGAAACATCCGCAACATCCCCCCAAACCATAGGAATTTTAATCTTTGCGAGTTTGTAAAGAGATGGCTGCGTTGGAATATCAATGGAATATCCATAAACAAAGGCGCCAAGGGATTTAAGCCAAAGCGTCAACCACGAGCCCTTAAATCCTGTATTGCCGGTAATAAGAACCTTTTTCCCTGAATAGGCGGCTAAAAATTGTTTTACCATTTTTTCCACGGTGCCTTGCCGGATTTCCATAATTCGTTTAGCGCGAATTTATCCCGCTGTGTGTCCATGCAGCGCCAAAAGTTTTTATGACGATAGGCATAAAGCTGCTCCTCGCGAACCAATTGCGCGATAGGCTCTTTCTCAAAAGTATCCTGATCCCCTTTTATATAGTTCATTATATCAGGCTGACAGACAAAAAAACCGCCATTAATCCAGGCGTTGTCACCTTTTGGTTTTTCAACGAAGGAAGCCACCCTTCCATCTGCTCCGGCATCTAGCGCACCGTAGCGGCCTTCAGGTTGAACAGTGGTCATTGTAATGTATTTACCGTGTTTTTTGTGAAATTGCAGGAGTTTATCAAGGGGAACATCCGAAACCCCATCCCCATAGGTCAACATAAAAGGCTTTTGGCCGATAAATTTCTCTGCTCTTTTGATTCGTCCGCCGGTCATTGTGTCGTTGCCGGTATCTAGAAGAGTTACTTTCCAAGGCTCCGCGGCATTATTATGAATCTCCATCTTGTTACTGCTTAAATCAATTGTGACATCACTCTGGTGGAGAAAATAATTAGCAAAATATTCTTTAACCATGTAGCCTTTATACCCCAGAAGAATTATAAAATCGTTATATCCGTAATACGAATACGATTTCATAATGTGCCAAAGGATAGGCTTACCACCTATTTCGATCATGGGTTTTGGCCGTAGCTCTGTTTCTTCGCTAAGCCGCGTCCCTAATCCTCCTGCAAGAATTACTGTTTTCATGATGCCTCCTTTGTATAAACACCTCACTGCGCCTTGATAGGCGATATGTTAAATTCAGCTAAATCTTTATAAAGACTCAATAATAGATTGTAACACTATTTGGAATTTTTAGGAATTCCGATTTATGAATATTTTTTACCCCAGAAAGTAAAATCGCTTTTACAATAAAACCAGCTTTTGTGGATACTATTTTTATTTTATGTTTTTTACAGTCAAGATCCGTAGATATCATAAAGACAGGTTCCATAATAATCGGGCCTTTGCCTTGGCTTGCATTGATTTCTTTGCTAATTTCTCCATCTATTGAAATTTTGGCTGAGCTGTAAGCATGGGCCAAGATTCCGGTTCCTCTACACTCGGCCGTTTCTATCTCTAAGATATTACCGGGACTACTACTTTCCCACCACTGGCCATACAAAATTCCTTTTAGCCCGGCTATCTTCCACCCTTCATTTTTCAAAGGTTTAGTATTTTCTGCGTTTAAAAGCTGTGTGTTTTCATACATATCCGATCTTAATGGTTTTGGAATATATTCACTCTTATTTAGCGCTTGCTCCATATAATTAATAATTAAGTCAGCTATAAGTTTATGCCCCTTGTCATTAGGATGAATACCATCAGCGTCGAAAAAAATCTTAGGATTGTCTACATTTGAATTTTTCGCTAACACTTTTTTCATGCTGGCCATAGGGAGATGATAATATTTGATTACCGGCAGATGCACTTCTTCACAGTTCCGTAAAAGAGAATCACAGGTAACAACAACAAAAATAGCAGGGCTTCCTGGATACTTTAGGATTTTCCGGATCAGCCCCTCAAAAGTTTCTGCAGCATTATCTATGCCAACGTCATTTACGGAAAACTCAACAAAAATTATATCGGGCTTATATTCTCTAATTTCGCTATTAAAGCGAAACACCCCTATATTCGAGCCAGTAGCTCCAATACCTAAGTTAACAACAGTTATTTTAGAACGGTAAAATTTTCTCTTTAACCATTGCCCGGTTAAATTCAGCCACCGGTTATCAACTGTCGATGCCAACATCCCTTGAGTAATGGAACCGCCGAAAGCAACAATAGTGATGTCTTTACCTTGTTCTGCCTTCGCGGAAATATTTGCAATAATCTCCTTCATATTTTCTCTCAAACTATTCGTTCTTTTAAAGAACAACCTTTAAATTCAACAGGAATTGATGAATGGCCGCTAACATAAACTATGGCTTCTGCGGCGTTTGACGGAGCAACAACTTCCATTGTTTCCGCAACCCAAGTTTGTGAACAATAGAAAACCTGCATGTCAGTAGCAATAAATTTTCCGTCTTTGTCTAACCATTTAATATGCTTGCGGGCTCGAACCTTCTTTTTAGCAGAACGGGCCACAATAGAATACAGATAATGGCTCCCGGGAATAACACGGACGCATTGGGTTACCGGGGCTTCAACGCTGGCTGAAATAATGCAATTTTCGTCATCATAATTTG
>JBAYMZ010000120.1:0-5226 GCA_041663385.1 Candidatus Omnitrophota bacterium | reverse complement strand
CCTATTGTTCGTTTTTCGTAAATATCAAGTTTGGTTAATTCGTTAATAATTTCCTGTAAATTCATATTGCTATCCTGGATGTTAAAGGGATACGAGCAGTTTTTTAAAGTCAGAAATATCACTGCTTAGTTCCATTTTATTTCTACGCAGGGCTTTCTGCATGCGTTCGTACACTTGAGGTAGGCTTGAGCCTTCAGTGAGATGGTTGGCGCAGATAGCGGCATAACCGCGGCGATTTTTTATTTTAAATATTTTTACCTTGCGCGCATTAATTTTCATATCGCCTCCCCTTTTTGTTTTGTATTTTTAAAGCCCAGAGTCAACACCCTTAACGTCTTTATTATTTTTATTCTGGATATTCTGCTCCGGAACCGTTGGGGTAATAGCCGCGGAGCTGTTTGGGGGATTGTTTTCTGTTTTGTTGTCTTCTTTCGTGTGTTTTGGTATTGGGTGGGTGTTTAGTTTTTCGTTAAGTGCCTTCGCGTCGTCGTTTAGTTTTTTGTTTTCATTTTCTCTTTCCATAAGCTTTTCTTTCAGGCTTTCATTTTCGGCTTTGAGCAGGTCAAGGTTGTTTTTGTTGCTTTCTTCAAGAAGGCGCATTTTTTGCAGGTCTTCTCGCATGGCACTTTCGTTAGCACGAGCTTCCTGCAGCTCGCTTTTTGCTGTTTCCAGTTCTTTTTTTGCCTTTTCCGCTTCGGTAGAATTGCCGCTACGTTCAAATTCTAACTTCTGAAGCTTCACATTTTGTGAAATTACCTGTTGTTTGAGCTCGTAAATGCTATTTTCTCTTTGGTTTTTATTTTTTGCTTCGCCTGAGCCGGAAAGAAAAGCATAAAAAGTAAATCCGATTCCCAGCATGACTATAAGTAGTATTATTGCAAATTCCATTGTTTTATTCCTGTGAGCTATGGGTAAGATTTTTTTCTACGAAATCTACAATTTGTTCCTGTGTTTGCTGGCTGACATTTTGAAATTCCAGCCCCATTGCAGGAGATTCAATTGGTTGTATTTCTTTATCCGCTTCCCATACCACGCGGGCATCAATTTCCAGAATGCCTGGTTGGGGCTCAAGATGTAAGCGGGTAGTTAGGGTTTCTCCAATCGCAAATGTTTTTTCAGCGATAACAAACGCGCCTATTGCGCTTAAATTTACAATTTTTCCCTTGTGGTAAGCTTCTTTTTCGGTATATTTTTGCTTGTATTCAATAATGCGCCGTAGCGGTACGCGTTTAAATCTTCGGCGTAATCTTTGTTCGAGGATATGGGAAAACAATTCTTCTTCTTTAAAGCTTTTTATGGCGGTTTCTTCGTTTTCGTAATATTCAAATACTTTGTCTAACCCCACCACCGAAAATAATTTTTGCACATGAGAAGGTACGTTAACTAGTTTAAGTTTGCCTTTGTGGTTTAAAACATTTTTATATGCGACAGCGATTAAGGAAATGCCTACATAATCTATGAGATTTATTCCTTCGAAATTACAGAGGATATTTTTAGATTTGGTGATAAGCGCCCATCCGACAGTTTCAACAAAATCGGAAGAGTTTATGTCTATGCTTCCTTCAATATCAAGGATGACGACGTTTTCAGATTCTCGTATGTTGATTTTCATGCGTTACGGTTGTGGTTATGAAACGCTACGCTTAACGTTTAAATAACAAGAAAAGAAAAAAGACAAGAATGCCAAGGCCAATCGCGACCATGATATATTCTAACAGATTTGATTCATTTTTCGTAGGAATTTCTGGCAAGGTTTCTTTTTTTTCTTCTATCGTGAGATTTGGCCTGTCCATGGTTTGCCCAAGGAATTCGCGGCACTCATTGCAGATACACAGATGTTCCTCAACTTGCAATATTTGATCTTCTGTGGCTGTATGTTTTATGTAGGCAGGTATTATGGTTTTAATTTCTTCACAATTCATATAAAAAAAGGTAGAATTTCTCTACCCTCGTCTACGCTAAAGCCTAAAATACCAAACGCACAAAACCCCGGAAGAAAAAAATTAACGTTTTGATTTTGCTGCTTTTCTTCTTTTTTGAGAAGGTTTTGTGAAGTATTGGCGTTCTTTAAAATTCTCTATAATGCCTTCTCTCTTGCACTGTATTTTAAACATACGCAATGCTTTTTCAAAATCTTCTCTTTTATCGATTCTAACTTCAGCCATCTTAAACTAACACCTCCTGATCCACAACTTCCCTGTGCCACAACCTGCTCTTCGAACAGTCAGGCTTAGGAGAATAATATATTTATTAATTATATCAAATAAATCCAATACCGCAAGTCAAATTAAGCAAAAACTTACAAAGTGGATAATAGAAAATAGAAGGATAATATTTTTTTCTTCTATCTTCTATTGTCAATTTTCTATTTTCTGTACCTTGTCACCTAAACCATGCCCCCACCCCGAGTCGTATGCACTTCTTTGGCGAAGCCAAAGTTTCTTTCCCTAAGTGCATCCGACATGGCTGACAAAGGGTATTAAAACACCGCAATAGGTGTAAAACTTTTAAGGCTAATAAATCATGCCCCCACCCCGAGTCGAACGGGGATTTCAGCCTTAGGAGGGCCGCGCTCTATCCGTTTGAGCTATAGGGGCAATAAAAAAGATAAGCAGATTGCAGTTAGGCAGATAATTTATCTGCTACTTTCTATCTGCCATCTGCCTTATTTTACATACTTAGAATTTGAGCAATGAATAAACCGGGTAGTCTTTTAATTTATTTTTTCCGTTAAGTCCGGTTAGCTCAATAAGAAATACCACGCCTACAATATTGGCTTTTAGCTTTTTTGCAAGTTCAATTAAGGCAAGTGCTGTTCCTCCGGTAGCGAGAAGATCGTCAAGTATCAAAACGTTGGAGTTTTTAGGGAAAGCATCCTGATGAATCTCAAGAGAGTCACTACCATATTCGAGTGAATAGGTGTGTTTGTATGTCTTGTATGGAAGTTTGCCAGGTTTTCGTACCGGAATAAATCCGCAGCCAAGCTTATAGCTTAACACTCCTGCGAAGATAAATCCTCGGGATTCAGCGGCAACAATATAATCAATTTTTTTGTTTTTTAGGATTTTTGCCAGGCTATCAATCGCGGCCTTAAAGGCTTTTTTGTTGCTTAATAAGGTGGTTATGTCTTTAAAAAGAATTCCCTTTTTAGGAAAATCAGGTATGCTTCGAATGTGTTTTTTGAGGTCCATATTTCTTGTTAAGATTCTAAATCTTTTTTTTGTTCGTCTATCGCATATTTTTTCAGCTTATCCAAAGCGTCTTTTTCTATTTGGCGTATCCGTTCACGCGATACATTTAAGATTTTTGAAACGTCAGCCAGGGTATGAGATTTCCCGTTTATTATTCCGAAGCGCAAATTTAAAACCTGGCGTTCTCTTTCCGTAACGAAATCTAAAAAGTGGACTACTCTCTCGTGATCAAAGAATTTCTCAACTTCTTTGTTGGTGTCGGCGTATTCTTCACTTTTAATGAAATCCCCAAGCTGGGATTCGCCTTCTTCACCCACAGGCGCTTCAAGAGACGCTTTCTTTTGCATCCACATTTCTATTTCTCCGACTTTTTCTGTCGGTATTTTCATCTTCACCGCGATTTCCCCTCTCGCCGGTTCTCTTTTTAAACTTTGTCGCAAGTGCTCATGGATTTTTTTGTATTTCGACATGAACTCGCTCATATACACAGGGATGCGTATGGTTTTACCCTGGTCAATTAGTGCCCGTGAAATTGCCTGGCGTATCCACCATGCCGCATATGTAGAAAAGCGAAAACCCTTGCTTATATTAAATTTGTCAATCGCCCGCATCAGGCCGATGTTGCCTTCCGCTATTAAATCCATTAGCGGAAGGTCAAAATGGCTGTAATGTTTGGCAATGTTTACAACGAGCTTGAGATTGGCATTAATAATTTTACGGCGTGCCTCACGGTTGCCTTTTTTTGCTTTCCGTATTAGCTCTTCCTCATCTTTTTTGGTAAGAAGAGGTATGTTTTTAATTTTGTCAAGGTACGCTTTGATTGCTTCCATAGTTATTTTTTCTTTTTGTTTTTTGTAGTAGGTTTATTGTTTAGAACCGCCTGTGCTGCCGCTAATCTTGCGATAGGAACCCTAAATGGCGAGCAGGATACGTAATTCATGCCTACTCTATGGCAAAAATCAATGGATTTGGGCTCTCCTCCGTGTTCTCCACAAATTCCCACTTTTAGGCCATTGCGGGTTTTTCTTCCTCTTTCAATACCGATTTCTATGAGTTGGCCTATGCCTTCCTGGTCAATGGTTTGGAACGGATCATCGGCAAGAATTCCTTTTTTGATATATTCAGGAACAAATCCGCCGATATCATCACGTGAGAATCCAAAGCCCATCTGTGTAAGATCGTTTGTTCCGAAAGAGAAAAATTCCGCGACTTTCGCGATTTCGTTGGCAGTTAAAGCTGCACGCGGAATTTCAATCATCGTTCCAAACATTGAGGGCATATTTTTGAGCGAATATTTTTTCATAACTTCATCTTTAATGCGTTTGACTATAGCAAGTTGATCATCGAGTTCTTTTACGGTGCAAACAACCGGGATCATAATTTCCGGCTCAATCTTTTTGCCGGCTTTAATAAGTTCCGCGGCTGATTCAAGTATCGCTCTGACCTGCATTTCAGTGATTTCAGGGAAAGTTACGCCAAGCCTGACTCCGCGATGGCCCATCATTGGGTTAGATTCGTGAAGGGCATCCGCGCGTTTTTCGAATTCTTCCATGGATATTCCGAGGCTCGTGGCTAATTCTTTGCGTTGTGTTTCTTCTCTTGGAACGAATTCATGTAAAGGCGGATCAAGTAAGCGAATCGTTACAGGAAATCCATCCATTGCTTCAAGAGTCTTCTTTATATCATCTTTTGCATAAGGAAAAAGTTCCGCTAAAGCTTTGCGTCTTTCTTCTGCGGTTTTTGAGACAATCATTTTACGAAGTAAAAACAATGGTTGTTCCGCACCTTTTCCATAGAACATGTGTTCGGTTCTAAATAGCCCGATGCCTTCTGCGCCAAAATCGCGTGCTTTTTTTGCGTCTTCAGGTGTGTCGGCATTGGCGCGGATTTTTAATTTCCGGATACCGTCGCACATTTTTAAGAATTCAGAAAGGATTTTGTTTTCTGAAGAAGCATCCATCATTTTGAGCTGGCCTTCATAAACATTTCCTTTGGTGCCGTTTAATGTCAGCCATTGCCCTTCTTTGTATATTTT
>JBAYMZ010000119.1:0-5286 GCA_041663385.1 Candidatus Omnitrophota bacterium | reverse complement strand
TCTTCCTGAGTAAGCCCTCTTTTAAAAGAACCTTTCATCGGCCGGGTTATTATCGTGTCCCCGGTTTTTTTGAAAAAAAGTTCCGGCGAGAGCGAAACAATAAAATCCTTGCCGGTATTAATCAGCGCGGCATAAGCAGTAGGCTGTGATTGTTTTAGCGAAAGATAAAAACCAAGCGCGTCGCCAAAAAAATTAAACTTAAGCTTAAAAGTAAAATTGGTCTGGTAATTAGTGCCGTTACGTAAATAGGTTTTTATTTTCGCGATTGCCTTTTGATATTCAGAAAAGTTTATGTTTATTTTTAGGTTTTTTATTTTAAACTCTTGTGTTTTGCTGGCTGAAGGAAAATCTATTTTACGCTTTATCTGAATTGGTTCTTTGCAGGCAGCCAGCCAAGCAAGAGGAAATTTGTTTTTTCCTCTAAAACGACAAAGCGCCGGCTCTAAAAAATACCCGAACTCGTAGGAAAAGAATCCGCAAAGCCAGAATTTTTCTTTTAAAACCGCTTCTACCTGATCAAAAAACAAATCAACATTGTCGTTATGGTTAAAAGTTATTATTTTTTTAAAATCTTTAAAAAGAAAAGATGTGGTATTATCTTTATCGAAGGCAGCAGTTTCCAGAAAAACAAAAGGTTTCTTATGGCACGCTGCAAGCAGTGATATTATTTTATTTTGAGATAGCATTTTTTATCACATAGATTAGCACAGATGTTTTATGAAATAACCAATAACCAAGATACAAGATACAAACAAATTCCAAAACTCAATAACCAATTACCAAACAGTTTTGTTTTTTTGTTTGGTTAGGCCCTTCCTTTTAAAGGTATAGGAAGGCCTATCCTTTAGGATTATTGAGATTTGGTTATTGGTCATTGTTTGGTTTTTGTATCTTGGAACTTGGTTATTTCCCCAGCTATATGTGGTCAGTGCCCTCAAACCTGACAGTGTGGGCAGAAATAAGTGCCGCGTCCGCCCAAACTTATTCTCTGGATTAGGGTTTTACATCGAAGACAAGGCTTGTTTTCTTTATCGTATACTTTATGGTATTTAGCGTAAGTGCCGGTTTCACCGGAAAGCTGGACATAGTCGTCAACAGATGAGCCTTTACATTTTATAGCTTCTTTGAGCGTTTCTTTAAGCTCCGTAAAAAGAAGCTCTTTCTCTTTTGACGATAAGCTGTTTGCCGGCCGGGTGGGATGAATTTTTGCGCGAAACAACGCTTCGTTAGCGTAAATATTTCCTACGCCAGAAACAAAAGTTTGATCTAACAAAAGCGGCTTTATTTTCGTTTTTTTGGCTCCAAGCATCGCTTCGAATTTCTCTAAAGGTAAATCAAACGGTTCCGGGCCTAAGCTTTGAATAAATTTTAATTTCTGCCAGTCTCGAACCAACCGTAATTCCGCAAATAATCTACCGTCATTAAAATCAAGAGTTTTACCGTCAGAAAAATGAAAGATAATCCTTGTCAATTTGGAATTTTTTCCCGGATAGATTAATTGACCGGTCATTTTAAGATGAATCGCTAAAAACTTGCTATTTGATAATTCAAAAATCAGCAGTTTTGCTTTGCGCAAAATATTTTTGATGGTTGCACCGGCAATTTCCTTTTGAAATTCTTTAGGAGACGGCTCCTTAATAACTTTTGGATTAATCACAGAAACTTTGGTGATTTTTTTCCCCAAAACTGCTTTTTCCAATTCGCGTTTTATTGTCTCTACTTCCGGTAGTTCTGGCATACTCGTTTATCCTCCAATGATATGTAACACGTATCATGTCTTTAAAAACGTGTTACATGCTACGTGTGACGTGCTACAACTTTACAATAATTTGCACATATACTTGCCGCTGACGTGGCCCGTCGAATTCGCAAAAATAAATTCCCTGCCAGATGCCGAGAGATAGCGCACTATTAACAATAATTCTTATGGATATATCGACACATCTAAAGTTTGCGATTCTATTTTACCTGACCATACATTATAAGATTTAGAGTTTTTTAAAGGTATTTCTTTTGTTTCGTATATGGCTTTTATTTTAACCGGCGTTTTCTCTGTGACTTTTGGTAAACCACCCCACTCATCCGTAGTGATATATACATCAAAAACAATGTATTCCCCGGGGTTAATCGTTAGGTAGTCCGGATAGTTTTTACTCCAATCTTTAGGTGATTTTTGAATTAATATTTTTTTTCCGTTTACTTCTAGTTCAAAATAAAGATTTTCATATCCCGAAGAGCATATTTCTTGCCAAATCCTTTCTGATTTATTAGAAATATTCTTTAATAAAACGTGGAAATTTGGCTTATTGTCAAATCTTTTATAAATCTGCCGCTCGCTAAAATTATGCGCCTGAGGGATAACCAGGGTTAATGTCATTTCTTTGTCTGGTGATTGAGCAAACAAAAGTGAGGGGAAAAATAGCAGGAATAAAAAATAGGAAACAAAGAATATTCTTTTATACATTTCTTCTCCTTTTATTAAGCATGATTTATAATTTTAACCCAAACCTGCCTGTCTCTCGGACCGTCGAATTCGCAAAAGTAAATTCCCTGCCAGGTGCCAAGGGCTAGGTTTCCATCTTCAATTATAATATTTAAGGAGCTACCTAAAAGAGAGGCTTTGATGTGCGCATCAGAGTTGCCTTCGGAATGAGAATAACCTTTATTAGCAGGGACTAATTCTTCAAGGTGCTTAATAATATCTTTCTGTACTGAGGGGTCAGCATTTTCATTTATGGTTAATGCCGCTGTTGTGTGTGGACAAAATACAATACATAACCCATCTTTTATTTTTGAATCTTTTACAACTTTCTCAACCTTAGCAGTTATATCAATAAATTCTGTTCGCTTGGTGGTATTAATTGATATTTTATTCATCTTTAAAGTAGTAGTTCGTAGTTGGTAGTTTGTAGTTTGTTAAAAAACGAATGTTTTTAATTCAACCAACTACTAACTAGAGCGTAGCAAAGCGAAGCCTCCCCGTAAGGGGACAAACTACTAACTACTTTATATATTATTATATATCCCTTTATATCCCTCTGTCTCTTTAGTCGACAGAAACACAAGTTGCGCGATGCGGGCGTTTTGTTTTATTTTAATCCCGTGGGAATTACCGACAATTAAAACAAACTCACCTCTGCCATGAAACCCAGCATCCCACACGCCGTGCTGGGTAAACGCGCCCATACGTAAAAGTGTTGTGCGGGTAAAGGCTTGCGCCACTAAATCATTGGGAAGATTCACTGTTTCATTTGTCCGGACTTTGTAAGCGCCGGTTTTCAGCGTCCACCAGCCGAACTTATCTTCTGATTTTTGCTTTTCCGGAACAATTTCTTTTCCTTCTGGAACCACTCTTTCTTTGTTAGAAAAATCTACCGCGCCGCAAGCGTCAAATTCGTAAATCTTGCCCACGGTCAAATCAAACCCGTTCGGGGTAAGCTGGGTGTCCACATCAATGCATCCTTCAATTAATTTTTTCTCGTTAATTAATTTTTTAATTTCTTCTTTATTTAACATACTCTCCTCGCTTTGCTCGGTTGGGTTATTGGGAACAACTAAGAGAAGATGGAAAATTGAGAATAGAAGGGCGATGTTTTTTGTCTTCCTTCTTTTTCTTTCTCTTTTCTATCTTCTATTTTCTATCTTCTTTCGTCCCTCGTCTTTCGTCTCTCTGCTCTCATTTAAGCATCTTATGATACTCTTGCAGCGACTTCGGCGCGTCTTTTTGTTTTTGCATTGCTTCAATGCCCTCTACGCTTGCCTCTGCCGCGGCGACCGTTGTAATGTAAGGAACTTTGTATTGAATCGCCATTCTGCGAATATACGCATCATCCTGTTTTCCGCTTGGGCCGATAGGTGTGTTTATAATTAGTTGCAACTCTTTGTTTTTAATGAAATCCGAAATATCCGGCCGGCCTTCATCAATTTTATTTATTTCAATATTTTCTATGCCATTTTCTTTTAACACCGCTCCGGTTCCTTTAGTAGCATAAATATTAAATCCTAATTTTTTAAGCTTTTTCGCGACAGGAACAATGTGCTTTTTATCTCTATCCGCAACAGTAACCAGAACGTTACCTTTTTCCGGAAGCTGCAAGCCAGTTGCTTCCTGCGATTTACAAAAAGCTAAACCAAAACTATCACCCATACCCATAACTTCTCCGGTTGCACGCATTTCCGGGCCGAGCACAGGATCAACCTCCGGGAACATATTAAACGGAAACACTGCTTCTTTAACCCCGGTATAAGGAAGTTTGATTTTTTTTAATTCCGGAAAATCTTTTATTTTTTTGCCAAGCATCAAAAGTGTAGCAATGCGCGCGATAGGCATGCCGGTTACCTTGGAAACTACCGGCACAGTACGTGACGCGCGCGGATTAGCTTCTAGAATATAAACTTTATCGTTACAAATTGCGTATTGAATATTCATTAAACCTATAACATTAAGATCTTTAGCAATCTTAGCCGTATATTCTTCAATTGTTTTTAAATGCTTTTCCGGAATTGTGCGCGTAGGTATAGCGCAAGCAGAGTCTCCGGAGTGCACCCCGGCAAGCTCTATGTGTTCCATGATCGCGGCGACAAAAGTATTCTCGCCGTCACAAAGCGCGTCGACTTCGGTTTCAATTGCCTGCTCAAGGAAACGGTCAATTAACATCGGGAATTCCGGCGTAATTTCTATTGCCTGTTCAGCGTATTTTTTCAAGTTTGCCTCGTCATAAATGACTTCCATTCCTCGTCCGCCTAAAACAAATGACGGCCTGACCATTAAAGGATAGCCGATACGATTGGCAATTTTAATTGCTTCATCGAGCGAACGCGCGGCATCGCCTTCCGGCTGGGGAATGCCTAATTTTTTAATTCTCTCTCGGAAATATTCCCGGTCTTCGGCAAGACGAATACTCTCCGGAGATGTCCCTAAGATTTTGACTCCGTTATCTTTTAACTGTTGGGCAATATTTAAAGGAGTTTGTCCGCCGAATTGCACAATTACACCTTCGGGTTTTTCTTTTTCGTAAATCGCCAGCACATCTTCAACAGTCAATGGTTCAAAATAAAGTTTATTGGAAGTGTCATAGTCCGTTGAAACTGTTTCAGGATTGCAGTTGACCATGATTGATTCATAACCTTCATCACGCAAGGCAAAAGCCGCGTGAACGCAGGTGTAATCAAATTCAATGCCCTGTCCGATCCGATTCGGCCCTCCTCCCAGGATCATGATCTTTCGTTTCGAAGAAACAGGGACCTCATCTTTAACGTCCTGATACGTAGAAAAATAATATGCCG
>JBAYMZ010000118.1:0-5315 GCA_041663385.1 Candidatus Omnitrophota bacterium | reverse complement strand
TTTCCTCCATCAAAGGCAGGAGCTCTTTTCTTAACCTCTCTCTTGCCCTGAAAATAAGGACTTTTACTTTTTCGACAGAACAATTCAAAACTTTACTGATATCTTCATAATTTAGATTGTGATATTCTCTTAAAACTATTGCCTCTTTTTGTTCCAAGGGTATTTATCAATCGAACGTTTCACGAAACCTGAGGTGTCCTTCTCTTCAACGGGAACATTCGGCAAAAACTTGGTATCAGGAATATCCATCTCTTCATATTCTTTATCGTCTTTGTTCCTTTTAAACCACAAAGAAAACGTTCTCTTATTCCTACGAATTCTATCAATACATAAATTATGAGCAATTGTATAAAGCCAGGTGGAAAATTTAGCTTGCGGCGTATAGTTATTTTTTTCTGAAGTAAGCACGTAAAACACCTCACCCACCACATCCTCGGCATCGGCAAAGTTATTTAAGAGTTTAAAGCAATAATTAAGCATAGGTTTTTTATACCTCTGAAAGATCTCCTCAAGAGCGTTAATGTCTCCGGCTTTATAGTCCATCATAATTTCCTCATCTTTTCTCATATCTTTCTGCATTGTATTTAACGCTTGAGGGGGGTTAAAAGTTACAACTATTTTGTAGAAGATTGGGGCTAAGGTTGAGGTTGAGACGGAAATTGTGCCTTAACCTTAACCTAAACCTTAACCTTAACCTTAACCTTTTACGATAAAAACGCCTTCATATCCTGGGGTAAATCTAGCCGGAATAAAAGCTTTTTCCCGGTTATGGGATGGGCAAAATTTAAAAAATAAGCATGTAAGGCAAGTCTTTTGGCATTAACCTTAAAATCCCTGCCAAAAGCGTATTTTCTCTCGCCTAAAATAGGGTTGCCCACATTAGCAAGTTGGATACGCAATTGGTTTGTCCTACCGGTAAGCGGCATAAGGTCAATAAGACTATAATTGCTAAATTCTCTGATAATGCGGTATAAAGTTTTCGCTTTCTTGGGTTTTTCTCCAAATTTCTGGCCTTCTTTGTCTATAATATATCCCGAAAGTATGCCTTTTTTATTTTTAAGATGCCCCCTTATAAAAGCAAGATAACCCTTCTTAACCCTTCCGTCCCGGAATTGATCCATAATTTTTCTCTCGACATCCCTGTTCTTTGCGTAAATCACAAGGCCGGTTGTTTCTCTATCAAGACGATGACAAGGGTATACCGGAATTTTTAATTTTTCCGAAAGCAATGAAGTAAGCGTATATTTTTCCTTCTTTGGCGAGGGCAGGATTAAAATCTTTGCTATTTTCTCTAAAATAACAATGTATTCATCTTGGAAAATAATTTTAAAAGGCTCGTGAAGTTTTTCCATTTTTTTTATTTTTAAAAGACAGACGCCACGGGTTGTTACGGGTTCAGGCGGATAAATATCATTCTGTTTTTATCCGTTACAATCCGTCTGCATTCGTTTTAACTAAACGCGTTCGATATTTCTTTATCGCATTTATTATCGCGGCAAGCTCAGGCGGCACAGATGAAGAACTGATTAAAATATCTTTAGTTTTACCATCCATAGTTATCCTTAACCGTTCAGAATCCAGAGCAATGAAACCCTTATCCAGCAAATATTCATTATCGAAATTAAAAATATTCGCGCTTACTATAAATTCCTTTAAGCCCTCAAGCTCTCCCTTGGATAATTTACCGTTGAAGACTATTGGTTTATCTGAATAATTATCCTTTTGCAAAAGGAACATATCGCCATTATTGTTTATAACAATTTCATAATCCTGCGTAAGGGACCGTTTCTTCACCGAATAAGAAATGTCTATCTGGTGGTCTTTTTCAAAATATGAACGCTGATATTGAGGGAACGCGCTTTGCGGGGACAAATTAAAAAAATAAAAAGCGGCAATTAGAGAAATATAAATGTATTTTATGCGCATATCTATTATTTTATTCTATCTTCTAATCTTGTGTTGTCAAGACAGCAAACAAGCCATAAATGCCAAGTAAAATTTTTACCCATCTTTCTCTTCGTTCAAAACCTGCTCCAACCATTTTTTGATTTCTCCCACAAACTCCTTTTTAGAATTTTTCATCAAATACTCAGCGTGCGGGCCGTTTTTTATCATGACAAGCTTTTTATTGGAAGTGGTTTTTTCATAAAGCGCTTTTGAATGCCAGGGTTTAACCACCCAGTCTTTTTCTCCGTGAATGTATAAAATGGGAATGGTTAAACTGCCTACGTTATCTATGGGTTTTTCTTTTTTAAGCCAAAAAGCTCCTGGCCGAAACCCCCTGCCTTTTCGCCCCTCTCTGGTAAATAAAGTATAAAACAAATCTCCTTTTAAATCTAATTTCCATAATTGATAATCTATCTTACCAACATCCGCCGGGCAACTAATACAGACAAGGGAATCCACGCCGCCGCGCTTTGATAAAACGTTTATGCTTATGGCACCACCCATAGAAAAAGCAATAAGCCCTGTTTTTTTATATTTTCCTTTCAGATAATCCAAAACCGCATTCAAATCGTTATTTTCCTTGCTTGTCCAGGTAAACAAACCCTTGCTTTGACCATGCCCGCGAAAATCAAACATAAAAACATCATATGCATCCAATAAATCTTTTGCCAGGCACTCCAAAAGTATTGCGTCTTTACTGTTATAGAAACCATGCGCGATAATAATTACCTTGTCATGCTTGGCCTGATAATGACGATAATCAATATTACAATTATCCTGAGTAAGCAATGTTCCTATGGTAAACATTTTTTTAGTTTTACACCGCTAAACCGTAAAGAAGACGCAAAGTCGCAAAAAAATTTTGCGATTTTGCGGGTTTTTGCGCTTGTGCGATGTCTCCTAGTAAAAATTAATAATATGCCGGATTGCGATATTAGGATCTACCTTGATCAACCCATCATCTTCCATAACTTCCGCGATTAGTTTTTTATTTTTTATCTCAGAAATGTAAATAATGGCTGCAATAATTAAGCTAACAAGCCCCACAAAAGCAAATACATGAAAGTAATTGAACCTTGAAAGAGCTTTGCCGGCAATGATTAAACTTAAAAGAAAAACAAAATTCGCGGTTGAGGCCCTTGCCATAAAAACATTCAAGCGCGGCCCATCCGGTGCAGCGCGTTCTAATAACGATTCGAGCGTAATCATTACTAAAGACACCCCAGCTCCGGCTAAAATAACTATCAGAACTGAAAATTTAAAATCCGGTTTAAAACACATCAAAACACTGGCAAGGGAAATAATACCAAACCCCACAAACAATAAATTATGATAATTTAACCTGCTTATGCGGCGGCCCAGTAGAATCGCGCCAGAACAAAGGCTAAGCCCAAGGAATACAAGCAAAATGCCGTAACCTTGAGAAAATAATTTAAGCCGGATTGCCGAGTAATTAAGAAGATTAATATAAAAAAACGCGGAGAGTAGAGATAAAACCACATTCAATTGGACAATGCGTAAAATTAATTGATGCTGATTGATAAAATTAAAACCATCTTTTAGGCTTTTTATAACACTGCCTATCGGCAAAGAAACGCCCTCCCCTTTTTGTTCTCCCGGTAAAATAACAATACCGGCAACCATAACCGCTGATATGAGAAATGTGAAAGCGTTCACGAAAAACATGGGGTTTGGCCCGAAATATTTTATTAAATATCCGGCAATTACCACACCGATAAAAGTAGCGGCTACGACTGATGATGCCACTAACGGTTTCACGCTTATTATTTTTTCTTTTTCAATAAAATTCGAAATGATTGCTATTTTTAGCGAAGAGACTAATGCCGAAAAGACCCCAACACAAAAAATAATAAAATAGATAAATCCCATTGGATGGCTAAATCTACTAACGAATGGTAGCAGCATGACCAATATTGCCCGCAAGACATCGATAGTTATAATTATTTTTTTCCGGCTTAACTTATTATTTAAAATACCGGGCACCGGCCCGAAAATAAAAAACGGCAAGAGGCTGTAGAATGTAATCCAAGCTATTTTCTCTCCAGTGTCAGCATAGAGAATCATCACTATGGTTAAAAGCGCCATCTGGGTAAATCTATCTCCAAGGTTTGAAATAAATTGACTAAACCAAAAAAGCGAAAAATTCTTATTCTTAAAAAATCCGGCAAATGTACTCATAGTGCTTACTATTCCTCCATAAAACATCTTGCAAACAAACTTAAGTGAAGTCTCCCCGGTCTAATCCTAAAGGATAGGCCATCCTAATACCTTGTTAAGGAAGGGCCCTAAAGCCCGGGGATTTCTGCGAGGGATTAAATATTTTGTCAAAATAATCCTATCTTGCTTAACTGCCTATTTATGGTTTTTACTGAAAACAACCTGTTTTGCTTCCCAGATAAAAAGAAAACTGAGCACAAGCAGTAAGATACCACAGATGCCGGAAAGTAAAATATCATTCGTGCAAGTTGTTTTTACGGGACCAAATAAGGATTTTACAAAAGGAGTTGTTAACTCAATCAATGACCAGATGGTCACAAAAAACATAAAAAGCATGGGAAGTATAGTATAAAACGGTTTTCTGCCCAGACGAATCAGCCAAATCGAAACTGCCAGCAGAATAAAACTGGCGAGCAGTTGATTGCTTGCGCCAAAAATCGGCCAGGCAACAAGGTATCCTTTTTCTTTAGTAAGCATAAGAAAAATAAACGGCACAGCAACACTCACGATTGCCGCGAGAATCATTCCTCTTTTTGAAGTCAGCCCGGTTAATTCTTGAAAAACATACCGGGCAAGCCTGGTACAAACATCCAAAGTATCATAAACAAAAGTAGAAAAAGCAAGCAAAGCAAAAGCAAAAGCCGCGGCATAAGGTATCTTCATGAGATCCAGATACCGCGCGATACCATGCGCATAAACCAAATTAGGATCGGATTTTAAAATCTCACTTGTTTTAGGCAGCATCATTACTGTTGCGATTGCCAAAACTGCCACTAAGCCCTCAAGAAGCATGGCTCCGTAACCTATGGGTACACTGTTGGTTTCATTTTTTAATTGTTTCGAAGTTGTTCCTGAACTTACGATGCCATGAAAACCTGAACACGCACCGCAGGCAACAGTAATAAATAAAAGCGGAAAAATATTTTTTCCATTCATCGCGCTTGCCAAGCCGTTTAAATTAACCGCTGGATATTGTATCTTAAAGCCTCCGAATAAAGCGCCGATGAGCCCGCAAAAAATAACCAGGTATAAAAACCAGCCACCCATATAACCACGGGGCTGAAGCAAGAGCCACACCGGGATCAATGAAGCAAAAAGGCAATATAATAAAATTATAACATCCCACTGTT
>JBAYMZ010000117.1:0-5328 GCA_041663385.1 Candidatus Omnitrophota bacterium | reverse complement strand
CTGGCACAGGTAAAGAAGAAGAAAGTTTTTTTATTATTTTAGATAAAGTATCAGTTTCCGTTAACAGATGGGCTCCTGCCTTTCGCTTGATAACCTTTCTCACCGGGCAGGCGCAGTTTATATCAAGAAAGGTAATATTTACCAAACTTAGCAGCCTTTGCGCGGCTTCCAGAAATACTTCCGGGTCTCTTCCTAAGAGTTGTCCGGCGATTGGCATGTCAGCTTCGTTTGTTCTAATTAGTTTCAGGCTGCGGTTACGGTTATGAATCAGGGAATTAGCATCGACCATTTCAAAGAAGCAAAATTGCGCGCCTTGTTCGCGGCAAATCAGCCTAAAAGGCAGGTCAGAGCAACCTGCCAGAGGAGCCAGGAATACGTTGGTGGGTATAACTTTATTACCGATTTTAACTGAACTCATATTTCGAAAATGCTTTACACCGCAAAGCCGCAAAAGTCCGCAAAAACGCAAAGAATTTTTTTTGCGACTTTGCGGTATTTAGCGTTTTTGCGGTGTTAAAAAGAACTTGACTAAAAAACAATTGATAGTAAAATTTTACTATTAAAATTTCACTAATGAGCACAGCATTTTTGCAAGCCTCTAGTGGAGAAGCAAAAATACTAGTGCGAATTATCCCTGACGAGCGTCAAAAAAATATGGTACAGATTTTTTTGACATCTTCTGCGAGGCAGGGATAATTCAACACACGTACAACCATGAATATAAAAGAATTACTTATCCAGCAAGCTGCAAATTTTCCCGAGAAGCCCGCGATTATTTTTGAAGGTAAGGAAATAAGCTTTCTTAGCCTTAAAGATGAATCATTTAAATTAGCCAATTATTTTACAAGTAAAGGGATTAAAAAGCCAGATAAAATTGCTTTGTTCTCTTCAAATACGCCGGAAGCCATATATTGCTATATGGCAACTTATTCTGTCGGCGCAACTCTTATTCCGCTTGATTTCATGTTGACTGAAAACGAAATCATTAATTTTTTAAATCACAGTGAAGCAAAAGTTTTAATCATGCAGCCCAAAAAAGATATTAATCTCGATAACATAAGGGAAAATTGTTATAGCCTCAAAGAAATAATAATTCTTAAAGAACGCTTGCCAAAAAATCCATATCTCGGCGATATCCTGATGGAATATACCAGCGAAGCGCCTGTGGCTTCTTCGAAAGAGGAGGATCTTTCTTCGATATTTTATACTTCCGGCTCAACCGGCCATCCCAAAGGCGTTATGCTTTGTTACAGCCATTTAAATAATCCAGGTGCTACAATAAATCATTTTCTTGGCGTTTCGGATAAAGATGTGTATCTTACCGGCGGTATTCCTTTTTCGCATGTCGGTGGATTAAATTACATACTTTTGATGCTTACGTTTGCTTCAACGATTATTTTAATGGAAAGATTTCATCCTTTGGAATTTTTAAAAAATCTGGAAAAATATAAAATTACAATATTTTGCATAGTTCCTTCAATGTATGTGGCAATCTTATCGCTTAAAGAATATGAAAGATTTAATTTATCAGCTTTAAGGTATGCCGTTGTTTTTGGCGCGCCGTCATCACCGCTTCTTCTGAAGAAATTTCATAACGCCTGCCCTAAAGCAACTGTATTAAACGGCTGGGGAATGACGGAGACTGCAGCGCCGAACACATTTTCTCCGCCCGATGAAAACAAGATATCCAGTATAGGAAAATTCGGGTTTCGCATGGAAGCAAAGATTATTAATGCCGAAGGTGGTACTTTATTTTACGGAGAAAAAGGAGAGCTTTTGGTTAAAGGCGATGGAGTAATGAAAGGTTACTACAAAGAACCAAATTTAAGCTCGGATGCCTTTTACGGAGAAGGATGGCTTAGAACCGGAGATGTCGCGTATCTTGGCAATGATGGGCTGCTTTATCTTGCCGGAAGAATAAAGGATATGATAAAGGTGGCAGGTGAAATAGTTTTTTCATCAGAAGTAGAAGAAAAAATGCATCTTCATCACCAGGTCGCGGAAGTTGCCGTAATTGGTGTGCCGGATGAGGTGCGTGGTGAAGTGCCAAAGGCTTTTATCGTAGCCAAAGAAGGCCAAACTATAGATGCAAGCGAGCTGAAAGTTTTTTTAAAGCAGCACCTTGCGCATTTTAAAATTCCGCGCCAGTTTGAATTCGTCAAAGAACTGCCGAAAAATCGAGTGGGTAAGATCGATAAAACTAAATTAAAATAACCTAATAAAACACAAAAGGAGTTAATCCAATGATGCAAAGAGACGTTCACTTACATGCGAAGGGATTGCTTGAGTCATTACAGTTTCGGCAGGGAGATTTTGGAGAAATCGGTATAATCAGCGGTCAGATGCAAAGGGCTCAAAGATGCTTGCAATATTTGGAAAACCCGGTAAAGAATTTTACTTTTTTAGGCTACACTTTTTGGACCGGTATATATAAAGGTAAGAAGGTTACCGTTGGCAACGGCGGTTTTTACGCGCCGGATTCAGCGTTTGTTACGGAAATTTTGTGCGCCGGCGGAATACAATCACTTATCCGCTTGGGTTCCTGCGGCGGGATGAAGCAGGAAATGACTGTTGGCGACTTTGTTGTTGTCGATAAAATAATTAGAGGCGATGGAGCCACCCGTTATTACGTTGATGATAAATTTGTTTCCCAGGTTGACGTGGATTTAACCAAAAAATTATCTGAAATTTTTAAGAAACAAGGCACAGTTTATCAAGGCGCCTGTTGGACCACAGACGCAATGTTTAGAGAGACCAAAGAAATCGTTAATTCCTATATAGAAAAAGGCGCTATCTGTGTTGATATGGTAACCAGCCCTTTTGTCACTATTTCTAATGTTTATAAAAGAAAAGTCGCCGCGGTGTTGGTGGTTTCCGATAATCTTCTTACCGGTGAAATGGGTTTCGCGGATTTTCGTTTGTTTGACGCCGAAGAGAAGATGACGAAAGCTGTGTTTGAAATAATATCATAAATTTGTAACACGTTACATGTAACAGGTATCACGTTCAGAACGTGTTACGTGTTACGTGATACATAAAACGAGAGGCCAATATGTCCGAAATGAATTGGGACGCGAAAGCAAAAGAAATTTTCGAAAAGGTTACGAGTAATCTTCCGCAATTTCACCGCACCATAGCGCAAAAACTGGTTAAAGAATCAGCAGAGGAAATTGCCAAAACAAAAGGCTTAAATACCGTTGAAGAAAAAGAACTGGTAGAAGCATTTTTTAAAGAAATTCCTCCGGCGTTTAAGGAAATGATGAAGAGATTATTTACCAAGTTAAATATCGAATACGAGAAATACGGTGTCTCTTAATGACACAAAGTAAGGTTGCGTCAATCGGTTGCGGTTGCGCAACTCGTCTCGGTTGCGTTATACGTTAAACGTAAGGAAAAAGAAACTTTAAGACGCAACCGAATAACGATAGACGAAACGAGTCACGTAACCGCAACCGTAAAACGAAAAACGATTTGTGGTTAGCTGTGTAATAAAAATATAAACATGAAGATAGCAGTTATAGGAGCGGGTGCGATAGGCGGGTTAGTTGCCGGGTATCTTAAGGAACAGGGCGAGGATGTAATCCTTGTCGGCACTAAAGAAGCTGTTAACGCAATTAATAAAAACGGCCTGCGTATCAGCGGCGCACGCGGAGAACTTAAAGTAAATATCCAGGCGTTTGCGTCTTTAAACAAAAAAGTTGACCTGATAGTTTTAGCCACTAAAACGCAGGACATTGAAAAAGCTTTAAAAGAAAATCAAAAATATTTAGGCGGCACAATTATTGTGACGACGCAAAATGGCGTTGAGGCAGATGGTATCGCCGCGCAATTTGTTCCCGAAGAAAACATTATTTCAAGTATTGTAATGTTTGGGGCGACATACCTCAAACCCGGGGAAATTGTCCATAATTTTGACAGGAAATGGGTAATCGGGAAAGCCTTTAACGCGGATGATGATTTAGTTAAAAGAACGGCAATACTACTTGGCAGAGTTTTCCCGGTTGAGATAAGCGAAGATATCAAAGGAATGAAGTGGCTCAAAGTTTTTGCCAATGCCAATAACTGTATTCCGGCTATTACCGGAAAAAGCATGCAGGAGTGTTTTAGGAATCTTGATCTTTGTGAAATAAGTTTAGGGATTTGGCAGGAAGGCCTCGGCGTAATCAACAAAGCCGGCATAAAATTAGTAAATTTACCGGATTTTACCATAGAACAAATTACTAAATTAACCTCTTTACCGGCCAAAGAAGCGGCAAAAATATTTTCCGGGGTAATGGTCAATTTAAGTAAAGAGCCGCTTTACGGTTCGCTTTTGCAAAGCATTAAAAGAGAAAGAAAATCAGAAATCGATTATTTAAACGGCGCATTTGTAAAGTTAGGAAAACAATGCGGGTTTCATACGCCTTTAAATAAAAAATTAACCGAGTTAGTGCATACAGTTGAAGAAGAGCATAAATTTTTTACGATAGATGAGCTGGTTGAAAAAACAAAAAATTTAATTCCTCAAACCGGAGCGCCTGACAGCGATAAGGTGAATACTCCATTTCCAAAATTAAAGCTTACGGTTGTGAAAGTTGAAGGCGATTGCTACCACGGATATAAAAAGGGCGATGAATTAATCCTGGAAGATTTTACGCACGCGCCAAAGCATTTTTGTTTGGGGCTTGCGCACGCATTATTTCCCGTAATTTACGCGCTAAGTTTCGGCGCGAAATTCGGATTTCGCGATAACCAACGATCACTTTTAATTACTTGCCCTGACGGCGGTAAACTGGAATTTCAGGCAGAAATTTTTGACAAACAAGGAAAAATAGAAATAATCGATAAAGATCCAAACCATAAAGGGCCAAACCCGAAAGAAATGGTTTTAGAAGTGGTGCAGGCAAAAGGTAAATGCGCTTATCAATATAAACTCGGAGATAAATTTGAAGTTAAAGGTTTAAAATGCCCGCAAAGTTTTTGCGGGGCAGCTTATCACTGCGCGTTTCCGGCGTTGTTTGCGCTTAACTTTGGCGCAAAATTTTTCTTTATGGATGATCCGGATGGGATTAATACGGTAACTTGTCCCGACGGAGGGAATATCGTATTTAAGGTAAGTAGGAAAAAGTAACACGTCACACGTATCACGTCCCCTTACGGGGAGGCTTCGCACTAACACGTCAAATCGCTCACGTGTTACCTGTTACATGGTACGTGATACAAATAAAAGTAAGGAGTTTTAAATGAAGCGAGTTGTAATTACCGGCATTGGAGTAATCAGTGCGGCAGGAGAAGACAAGAATACTTTTTACGATAACCTTGTCGCGGGCAAGTCTTTTGTCGAGCGGG
>JBAYMZ010000116.1:0-5368 GCA_041663385.1 Candidatus Omnitrophota bacterium | reverse complement strand
TCACTTTGCGGCTTTGCGGTGCAATCTTTTCTACATGCCACCGCCGGTTGAAATCTTAAATAACGGCAAAAATAAGGAGATAACCACCGCGCCGATAACAACACCTAAAAGTAAAATCAGTATCGGTTCAAAAGCGACAATTATGCGCTCCACTCTTGTGGTAAGCTCTTTACTGTAATGCATTGAAATTTTCTTAAAAATTTCCGGCATAGTTCCTGTTTCTTCGCCTATCTTTGCCATCTCAGAAACAAGAGCAGGAAAAATATTTAACTTATTAAATTCTCTTGATAAAGAAGCTCCATCTTTAACTCTATTTTTCACAAAAAGAATATTTTTTTCTAAGATGGTATTGCCTATGCCGCGAGCCGCTATTTCTAAAGCATACACAAGCGGCAATCCACTATCTAAAAGAATATACATTGTCGAGGTAAACCTGTCTAAACAAAACAAGAAAACCATCTCCCCCGCGAGAGGCAATTTTAAACTTATTCTGTCCCGGGTTTCTTTTGTCGCGGGATTACGCATAAACATAGTAAAAGCAATAAAAATTCCGGCAATACCAAGTAGCACCCAAATAACATTTTTATCAACAAAATCTGCGATGGCGAAAATAATCTGCGTCGGAAGTGGAAGCTTTACGCCAAAATCACGAAATATCGTAACAAACTTTGGCAATATAAATTTAAAAAATATAAAAATCGCCATAGTCATGGCTCCAATCAAAATAAGCGGGTATATCATTGCGCTGATTATCTTTCTTTCAAATTCTATTCGTATCTCAAGATAATCGGCCAACCTGTCTAAAACCGTAGGTAAATTTCCTGATGCCTCGCCTACCTCAACAATCGCTCTCCATAATGGAGAAAAAATTGATGGATATTTGGCAATCGCTTCTTTGAATGACAAACCTTCTTTTATTAGTTGGCTGGACTCTTTAAGCACCTTTCCAAGTTTAGAACTCTCTGTCTGAGAAGATATAATCTCTAAACTCCTGAGAAGAGTAACACCGCTTGAAAGCATGGTTGAAAGGTTACGGGCAAGGAATGCAAGATCGTAGAGTTTAACTGAAGAACGTTTGCCTTGCTTGCGGAAACTAAAAAACGATAAGAATGATTTTTCCTGCTCCGCGCGGACTTCATTTACAGAAATGATAAATAAATTTCTTGTTTTAAGCTTAGCAATAAGCTCCTCGCGCGAGGAAGCCTCTTCCACGTCTTTAAGTGTTTTCGCGTCTTTCGTTTTTGCTACGTAACTGTATTTAGGCATATTGGTTTAATATTTCTTTAACACGGGTTCATGTGGATTGTTACGGATAAATTTATCTATTTGAATCCGCTGCAATCATCCTGCATCCGTTCTTTATATTATATCAATAAACTGTCGCTACGGATAGTATTTCTTCTAAAGAAGTAATACCCTCTTCCACCCTTCTAATTCCGCTTGCAAGCAAACTAAAGGCTCCTTTTTTAGCAGAGATTTCCATAATAACCGACGCGGCCGCGCCTTTATATATTGCATCTCTTATTTCTTCATCAATAAGTATTGCCTCACTTATTAAACTGCGGCCCTTATAACCGATAAAATTACATTTCTCGCAGCCTTTAGATTTATAGATTATTGGAGAATTTATTTTTATCCCCATGGGAAATTTTTCTTCTTTCACCTCATACGATTCTTTGCAATGATTGCATAGTTTTCTTATCAATCTCTGAGCAACAATCAAGCGTAGAGAGCTTGCAACCAAATACGCAGGTATTCCTATATCTATAAGACGGGTTATTGTAGAAGGCGCGTCGTTAGTATGAAGAGTTGAAAGAACGAGATGGCCGGTAAGCGCTGAACGTATACAAATTTCACCCGTTTCTAAATCACGGACTTCTCCCACAAGAATTATATCCGGATCCTGCCGTAAAAAACATCTTAAAGTATTTGCGAAAGTAAGCCCTATTTCCGGTTTTACCTGAACCTGGTTTATGCCTTCAAGCCGGTATTCAACAGGATCTTCAACCGTAAGGATATTTAACGTCGGGGAATTTAATTCGCTTAGAGCCGCATAAAGCGTGGTTGATTTTCCGCTTCCCGTAGGCCCGGTAAGTAAAATAAGCCCGTAAGAAGAAGCTATCCCTTTTCTTATTTTCTCCAGCTCTTGAGGCAAAAACCCAAGCTTTGCTAAATCAAGAGGCACCCGGCTTTTATCTAAAATTCTTAAAACTATTTTTTCTCCATAAATCGTGGGGAGAGTTGAAACTCGCAAATCAATAAGCTTCTCTGCGATTTTTACCATAAACCCCCCATCCTGGGGAAGCCGTTTTTCAGCAATATCCATCTTGGAAAGTATTTTTACGCGCGAAATAATCGGTAAATACAAAGAAGAAGAAGGCGAAGGCATCTCATACAAAACTCCGTCAATCCTGTATCTTAAGCTCAACTTGTCATATCTTGGCTCGATATGTATATCTGAAGCCCCGTCTTCAATTGCCTGCCTGACAATTAAATCTACGAGCTTTACCACAGGCGCTTCTTCGGCCTGAGCGATAATTTTATCAAGGCTTAAATCAGTTTCTTCGGCAAACAATTCTTTGATACCGCCGGATGTTCCTTCATCTTCACCAATATCCATGGCCTGGCGAAAAACGCGCTCTTTGCCATAAAAATTTTCAATGGCTTTTAAAATGTCCGAACGCGTGGATATTACGATATTTATTTCACAGCCGGTAAATTTTTTAAGATTGTCGATGAGAATTAAATCCAGGGGGTCAAACATTACAACAGTAAGAGAGTTAAGGCTGCGCGAAAGCGGAAGAGCAAGGTTTCTTGTCCCAAAATCATAAGGAACCAATTCTTCTAAATTTTGATCCGGGGCTGGCTTTAGTTTACCCGATGCTAAAGAAATATAAGGTATAGACAACTGTTTACTAAGGGCAATAACAATTTGCTCTTCACTTACATACCCAAGCCGAAGAAGCACCTCTCCGAGTTTACCACTTTCTTTCTGCTGAAGCAAAACAGCTTCATTAAGCTGTTCCTTAGTGATTACCCCCTCAAAAACCAGGATATCGCCTAATCTTTTATATCTTGCCATTATAGTTTAGTGGTAAAATTGAATAATCGTGAAGATAGAAAATGGAAGATAGACAATAGAAAAACAAAAAAACCTCGCCCTTCTATCTTCTATTTTCTATTCTCTTTATCAATACGAGAACCTGTCCATGGCCACGCTCATAAGCTCTTTCCTTGCGCTATCCTGTTCGCGATAAGGAATATTAGCGCTCTTGGCCAAGCGAGGCGTGTCTTCAATTATTTTTGGCGTAAGGAAAACTAACAACTCGCGCTCACTGCGGTCATCATCCTTAAAACTGAATAATTTTCCTACCCAGGGTATATCACCCAGGACCGGCACTTTAGTCGTTGTTTTAATGCTTTTATTTCTTATAAGCCCGCCCATCAGCAATGTTTCTCCGTTATTTAAGCGTAGCACACTCTTTGTCCCGCGCTCTTCAGGGTTCTTGATTGACCCCTGCACATCTCCGGTCAAAGTTAATTCGCTGTCTGTCGCGTCTTTCGTAAAGACTTCCAGAAATAGCGTAATTTCTCCTGTATCTTTATTTACCTGCGGAGTCACCCTGAGTTTTGTTCCGGTCTCGGTCCTTTCTGTGCTTGATGTTTGCACGCCGGTTTCAGTCGTCGTAGTATTAATTCCGATAGCCTCATTAGTAGTCAGGTTAATCTCTGCTGTTTCATTAGAAAGCGTAAGTATTTTTGGACGAGCTAAAATTTTTGTTGTCGTGTCAGTTGAAAGTGCCTGGATAAGCATATTAAAAGTGCCTACGTCAAATGTGCCAAATGTAAAACTGCGGGGCGCTGTAACATTACCATAGGGCTGCATCGGAAAAGCCACTGACTTGGTTGGCCCATTATAGGTTGCGCTAAAATTATTACTATAATTATTGTCTCCGTATTTAAACCCTATCTTATCGATAAGCCCCTTGGTAACATCAAGCATTTCAACTTCAATCATTACCTTAGGAGATGCTATGTCCAATTTGCTGATTACTTCGTCGATTACTTCAAATTGTGAAGGCACATCAACTACAATAAGCGAATTTGTTATCGGGTCCTCACTGATCTTGCCAAATTCGGTTAATATTTTTTGAACAGCAAATTTTATGCCTACATCGTTTGCGGTAGAAGATGATGAAGAACTTGAAGAAGAGGTAGAAGAACTGCTACTGCTGGTACCTGAAGAATTATTTAAACCTGAACTGCTCCCCGGCTCCATTAAATCTAAAATTTCCGAATCAAGACGGGAAGATTTTATCCTGACATATTTTAAGTGGTAAACTTTTGCTTTAAGCTCAATCGTAGGCTTACCCATTTCTTTTACCACAAACATATTCGCGTCTGGATAATAGTCATAAGTCAAATTATTAGCCTTAAAAATTATATCCAACGCTTCTTTTAAAGGAACTTTCTCCAGATATAAGGTAAGCGTTCTTTCTTTGATTGCCTCCGTAGAAACAAAATTAAGCCCTGTCTGTTGACTAAGCATTTTAAGGGTATCTATTAATTTCGCCCCCTCTAAATCAAGGGAAATAAGCTTTTGAGTCCCGGAGATAAGATAATCCCCGTAGATACCATCCTGCGAAAAACTTACACTAAGAGGTATAAGTAAAAGTGATAAAATCATTAAAATAATTTTTTTCATTTGGCCTCCTTTTTACCCGTAACTTTCATTGGATATAATTGTCCCTCATAAAAAACAAATACCAGGTTTTTTTCTATTTTATAAATTTTAGCATCCACATTTTTTAACGTATCCCCAACTTTATACACATCGCCATCTATTATCACCTGAGGCATATCGCTATCCCATAACGCACCCTCGATGCTTATTGCTGGCGGCTGAGAAACCTTAACTTTCTCTTCAGTTTTTTCACTTACTGATTTTACCGGGAGTAAAGAATCAAAAGGATCGCCTTGATTCTCTGCGAAAGAATAACCGCTTAACATATTTAAAACAATAAAAAAACCAATTATAATTTTAATTAGCATAATCATTCAATGATATAGGTTCTTAATGACATTTCAACCGACCTTCTATTGTTGGCCTCATTTCTTATGCGTAAAGTTTCAGTTGTTATCCTCTTTTCTTCAAGAGCTTTGATAAAACTGACTATACTTTTATAAGAATCAGCGGAAGCCCTTAAATTTAAAGACGATTCGATATAAAACTCCCCCTGTCCGCGCGAAGGGCTTAAATAAGAAACAACGATGTTGTGCTTCCTTGATTGTTGGTCGACAAACGTTTTAAAAAGCGAAGGATTCTTGCTAAAAAAACTTTCGGCTAATTTATCATAATTAACAGCTG
>JBAYMZ010000115.1:0-5370 GCA_041663385.1 Candidatus Omnitrophota bacterium | reverse complement strand
AGGCTTATTAAGCCGGGGATAACGACGAAACAGCTTGAGGAAAGTTTCGATAATTATCTTAAAAGTTATCCGGAGATGTCCGGAGCGTTTCGCGGGTTTATGGGTTACCCCGCATCTTTATGTATATCGATTAACGAAGAAGTTATCCATGGTATCCCCAAGATTTCAGTGGTTATTAAAGATGGGGATGTGGTGAGTATAGATTTAGGAATAAAATATAAAGGGCTCTTTGTAGATACAGCGTACACGTTCATTGCCGGTAAAGCTTCGAAAGAAGCAAAGCGACTCGTAAAAGCGACGTATCAATCGCTTCGTGTGGGTATAAAGCAGGCAAGAATAGGCGCAACGATTGGTGATATCGGGTTTGCCATACAAACTTTCTTAGAGAAAAAAGGTTTTTCAGTAATAAGAAAATTTGTCGGGCACGGAATAGGCAGAAGCCTGCATTCATACCCTGAAGTGCCGAATTTTGGGGTAAAAGGCGAAGGAGAAAAACTTTGCGAAGGCATGGCTATAGCGATTGAACCAATGGTTTCAGTTGGCGGTTATGATGTGGTAGTTTTAAGCGATGGTTGGACAGCTAAGACTAAAGACAATTCTTTGTCTGCTCATTTTGAGCACACTATAGCCATAACAAAGAAAGGGCCTGTTATTTTAACGAAAACATGAGTAAAGAAGAACTTATAGAGGTAGAAGGAGAAATCGTTGAGGCTTTACCAAATGCGATGTTCAGAGTAAAGCTTGAGAATGGCCATATTGTTTTGACTCATGTTTCAGGAAAAATGCGGATGCATTTTATAAGAATTCTTCCTGGTGATAAAGTTAAGGTTGAACTTTCACCGTATGATTTGACAAGAGGAAGAATTACTTACAGGTATAAATAGCGTTTAGCGGATAGTGGATAAGGAAAAATAAAAATATGAAAGTAAGAAGTTCAGTAAAAAGAATTTGCGAAAGGTGTAAGATAGTAAGAAGAAAAGGTGTTGTTCGGGTTATTTGTAAAACCGAAAAGCACAAACAGAGACAAGGATAAAGTAAAACGACAATCGGTTGCGGTTGCGTAACTCGTCATGGTTGCGTCAAACATATGACGTCCGACGATAGACGAAACGAGTCGCGCAACCGATAAACATAAAACGCAACCAAAATAGAGAGGTATATATGCCAAGAATTTTAGGTGTTGATATTCCAAAGGAAAAAAAGATACGAATTGCTTTGCCATATCTTTACGGTATAGGGCAGACCAATGTTTTGAAAGTTTTAGCTGCGGTCGGTGTAGATCCTGAAAAGCAATCTGGCGCGTTAACTGACGAAGAAGTATCTAAGATTGTCACTTATATACAAAATAACTATCGTATAGAGGGTGAATTACGAAGAGAGATAGCTCAAAATATACGCAGGCTTGTTGATATCGGTTGTTACCGTGGATCAAGGCATAAAAGAGGGCTTCCTGTAAGGGGCCAGCGTACAAAATGTAACGCGCGTACACGCAAAGGCCCACGCCCGAGAGTCGGCGGCGTGAAGAGAAAAGGAGAATAGCATAAATGGCAAAACAAAAGAAAGAAAGAAAGAAGAAGATACATTTATCCTCTAGCACGGGGATTGTGCATGTTAAGTCAACTTTTAATAATACAATTATAACCATTACTGATTTTACCGGAAACACTATAGCCTGGGCATCTTCAGGAACGGTTGGTTTTAAGGGGACTAAAAAATCAACTCCTTACGCAGCCCAGATTGCTTCTTTTGAAGCGGCTAAAAAAGCAAAAGAAGTCGGTTTGGTTGATGTTGAAGTTTTAGTTAAAGGCCCTGGCCCGGGACGGGAAGCAGCAATACGTTCCATTCAGGCAGCAGGCCTTAATGTAAAGAAAGTAAAAGATGTTACGCCTTCGCCGCATAACGGTTGCAGGCCTAGAAAGAAACGTAGAGTCTAATAGGGGAGAGTAGACGATAGAAGATGGAAGATAGAAGATAGAATAGAAAAATCTAACTTCTATTTTCACTATTCGATTTTCAAAGTTAACGCTTATAATCTAAAAGAAAAAGAGGGGTAAAAATGGGAAGATATCTAGAATCAAAGTGTAAATTATGCAGACGGGAAGGGATGAAGCTATTTTTAAAGGGAACGCGATGCGCGACAGAAAAATGCGCCTTCGGTAAACGTCCAACGCCTCCTGGTATGCACACAAGAGTTTCGTCAAAGCCGTCATACTACGCGTTACAGTTAAGAGAAAAACAGAGAGCTAAATGGATGTATGGTATGCTTGAGAAACAGTTTAAAAGATTTTTCAGAGTTGCTGCCAAATCAAAAGGTGTTACCGGTAGGACTCTTCTACAGCTTTTAGAAAGAAGAATTGACAATGTAATGTTTAGGTCTTTGTTTTATACTTCAAGAGAGCAGGCCCGGCAAGCGGTGTTGCATGGTTTTGTTTTAATCGCAGGCAAACGCGTTAATATTCCTTCCTATCTTGTAGAGGAAGGCCAGACTATAGAGATAAAAGCAAAAGATACTCAGAAAAAAGCCATAAAAGATACTGTTGAGGCGAGTTCTAAAGATCGCAGTGTTGTTCCGTGGCTTGAAGTTGATAATGAGAATTTAAAAGTAAAAGTAATACGCCTTCCTGAAAAAGAAGATTTAAGTCTTATTGTAAACGAGCAGTTAATAGTCGAACTTTATTCAAAATAATCCCGGGATAGTTTTAGAATCCGGGTTGAATAGTTTTAATAAATAAGAAAAATAACGCACAATAGGAAATTTAGGAGGTAGGAACAATGGGTATAACCTGGAGAGATTTTCAATTTCCCAAAAGAATAACTTTAGAGCAAGAAAGTTATTCCCCAAGTTACGGTAAATTTGTTGCGGAACCTTTAGAAAGAGGTTACGGCGTTACGATTGGTAATGCCCTTAGGCGCTTGTTGATTTCTTCCATTGAAGGCGCGGCAATTACTTCGGTAAAGATAGAAGGGGTTTCGCATGAGTTTTCTACAATTGACGGGGTCTTGGAAGACGTTCCAGAAATTATATTGAATATAAAGAATATAGTTTTACGCTCTTATTCGAAATCCCCAAAAAAGATAACACTTAAAGTAGAAGGTGAGAAAGAAGTAAAAGCTTCTGATATCACAACTGATGAGAGCATCGAAGTTATCAATCCGGATTTGCATATAGCAACGCTTACTTCCAAAAAAGCAAAACTTGAAATAGAAATGGAAGTCGGCCGCGGTAGGGGTTTTGTTCTTGCGGAGAACAATAAACGGGAAGATATGCCTATTGGAGTCGTGCCAATAGATTCAATTTTTACTCCGGTCAAGAAAGTCGCGTTTAAAGTTGAAAATACGCGTGTCGGGAAAAGAACAGATTATGATAAGCTTATTATTGAGATTTTTACAAACGCGAGTATTGAGCCTAAAGAAGCTTTGATATACGCGGCTAAAGTTTTAAGCAAACACCTTGAATTGTTCTTCACTCTTGGAGAAATTCCAGAAGAGGAAACTGAAGAATTAACGCCAGAAGAGATTTCTCTTTACGAGAAGCTTAAAATTCCTATAACCGAACTTGAATTGTCGGTAAGAAGCGCAAACTGTTTAAGGGAAGCGAACATAAAGTCTTTAGCTGACATGGTAGAAAAAACCGAGACGGAAATACTTGCCTATAGAAATTTTGGTAAAAAATCTTTAACAGAAGTTGTGAATCTGCTTAAAACCATGGGGCTTTCTCTTGGTATAAAAGTGGATAGAAAGAAATTGGAAATAGTATGAGGCATAGAAAAAAAAGTAAAAAATTTTCCCGTAATCGCGCCCAACGAAAAGCTTTAACGAAGTCACTTTTGCGTTCCATGGTTAGCTATGAACGCATTAAAACTACGGAAGCAAAAGCTAAATCTTTAAAGTCATGGATAGATAAGCTAATAACGTTGGCAAAAACTGACACTGTGCATCACAGAAGGTTGGCTTTCCAGGATCTTGGTAGCCATGATTTGGTAAAAAAACTTTTTGAAGCAATCGCTCCACGTTTTAAGGGAATAAACGGCGGATACACAAGAATGTTTTATCTTGGTTGCCGTAAGGGTGATGCTTCGAGGATTTCTTTAATTGAGCTGACAAAACTCGAAATAAAAGAAAAGAAAGTAAAGGAAAAGAAAGAGAAAGAAGCCCAAGAACCAAAGCCTGAGCATAAGGAAGTAAAACACGCTCCTCATGCGGAAAAACCAAAGAAAACTATAATTGACGGAGTTAAGGGTATTTTCAAGAAAGAGCGCGATTCTCTCTAAAGCGCGATGACCACAGATTAAAAATCGCAGATATTCACAGATAAAATTATCTGTGCCAATCTGCGATTTTTATCTGTGCTAAAAAATATAAAACAATGATTAGCTCACGCGTTGAGCAATTAAGTTCATCTGCTACCCTAAAGATAACGGCTTTGACCAAAAAGCTTAAAAAAGAAGGCAAAGACGTTGTCAATTTTGCTGCCGGAGAACCTGATTTTGACACTCCTATTTTTATTAAAGAAAAAGCCAAAAAAGCTATCGATGATGGCCTTACCAAATATACCCCGTCTGCGGGTACAAACGAATTAAGAGAAGCCATAGCTCGTAAATTAAAAGAAGAGAATGGGATTCTTTGCGAAGGGGCCAATATAATTGTTACTGCCGGGGCAAAATACGCGATATTTGCTGCCATGTCAGCCTTCCTTAATCCAAAAGAAGAAGTATTAATCCCTGCTCCTTATTGGGTGAGTTATCCTGAGATGGCCATACTTTGCGGCGCAAAATCTAAAATTATAAAAACAAAAGAACGGGAGGGTTTTAAATTAACTGCTGGAGCTTTGTCTAAAGCGATAGGTAAAAAAACAAAATTACTTATTTTGAATTATCCCAGCAATCCGACCGGCCTGACGTATTCAGAACAAGAATTAAAAGAAATTTATGATATTGTCAAAGATAAAGGTATAATAGTATTAAGTGATGAGATTTATGAAGTTTTGACTTATGATGGCAAGAAGCATATTAGTTTTGCTTCGATAGGCGACGCTCAAAAATTTACGGTTACGGTAAACGGATTTTCGAAAAGTTTTTCTATGACCGGATGGCGCATGGGTTACCTTTGCGCCGATCAAAATTTTTCCGGTGCTATTTCGAAATTGATCGATCATACAACTTCTTGTGCGTCTTCTATTTCGCAGGCTGCAGCACAAGCTGCGATCAACGATAAAACTTGGCCTATTGAAATGCGTGCAAAGTTTGAAAACCGGCGTAACCTTTTGTGGGAAGGGTTAAAAGGCTTAAAGAAAATTAAACCCTTGAGGCCGGCTGGAACATTTTATATGCTTTGTGATATAAAAAAGAGCGGGCTTAGCAGTATGGATTT
>JBAYMZ010000114.1:0-5441 GCA_041663385.1 Candidatus Omnitrophota bacterium | reverse complement strand
TTTATCCTTATGCAGATTTAAAAAAGTGTCATAAGTTGGCGAATTAAAAGTGCGAATCGAAGATATTGCCACCAGAATCCGCAACGGCGAAGAAGTCTTTGCCTGCTTTGTCGAGGAGGCGGAATAAATGTCAGAGCCAGACGAATATCCAAGTGCTTTTATGGAGTTGCCAGAAGTTTGCTATGATTGCGGGGCAAGGATTACGGACGATAATCTGCTTAGGTACTGCGAGGGCTGCGGCCATAGCGGGTGTATGAAATGCCTGATAATGCCGCACGCAGCGTGGTTGTGCAAGGATAGCCATAATAAGAACATTGTAAGCCAAGAGTGTATGGACGAATATTATTTAAAGTTTGGCAAGGTAATTGACGAAGTAACTGATAAGCTATATGACATAATAGAATCGGAGGATTTAAAATGAATTTATGTTCTGAAAACCATGATGAAATTTGCTTTGAAGGGCGGAAATGCCCTTTATGTGAAATGAAAGATGAACTTGAAAATGAAATACAAGACTTAAAAGAAAAACTGGAGGATAACAAATGAGTGAATCAAAAATAATAGATTGTGTTCAGGGAAGTGATGAATGGTTTGCCGTAAAACTTGGCAAAATTAGTTCAAGCCGAATCAGCGAAGTTATGGCGAAAAGCAAAGACGGTAAGGGGTACGGCGTTACACGATTAAAGTATATGAAACAGTTGATTGCGGAAAGGATTACTGGCGAGCGTCAGGAATCTTATACTAACTCCGCAATGGCAAGAGGTACAGAAATCGAGCCGCAGGCCAGAGAACATTACGCCAAACTGAATCCGAATTGTGTAATTAAACAGGTGGGCTTTATTCAATTGAGCGAAGATGAAGGCAGTAGCCCAGACGCATTAGTTGACAATGATGGAACTCTTGAAATTAAATGTCCATCGGGAACAACTCACATCGACAATATATTGGACGATTGTATTCCGAGCGAGTATATTCCGCAGGTTCAGCATCAACTATACGTTTCTGGTCGGTCGTGGTGTGATTTTATGTCTTTCTACCCTGCTTTCAAGAAAACACCTGCTTTGATAAAAAGAGTTTATCGTGATGAAGTTTTGATAGAAAAGATGAAAAAAGAAGTCGCTATATTTCTTGGCGAATTAAACGAAATGATGAACAAAATTAATAATGAGGAATTTTAAAAATGGAAATACTAAACAAAATACAGAAAGAATTGAAAGCACCAAAAGGACAAACAAACGCATTCGGAGGGTATAAATACAGGTCTTGTGAGGACATATTAGAGGCTGTTAAGCCGTTATTGGGAAACGCCGTGCTATCTATATCCGATGAAATAGTTTTGATTGGCGATAGATACTACGTCAAAGCAAGCGTAACGCTAACGGACGGTACAAAAACAATGTCCACAACCGCCTTTGCAAGAGAATCATTACTCAAAAAGGGTATGGACGAAAGCCAGATAACAGGTGCGGCATCCAGTTACGCAAGGAAGTATGCCCTTAACGGATTATTCTGCATTGACGACACAAAGGACGCTGATACGACAAACAACGCCGAAGAAAAGAAGCCAGAAGTCGTTAAAATTACGGACGCAGAACAACTTGCCATTGACGCTATTTATTCCGCTCTGCTTGATACCGCCAACGAAGAAGGCTTAATACCAGATAAAAACGCAATAGCGGCATATTATTACAGTAAGACGAAAGTTTATCCAACAACTAAAGAACACGTTGAGAAATTCGTAAAGGCAATGACAGCTACAGTGGATAAGTTGAAGCAGATTTGTAAACCATTGCCCAAATGAGCCATATAGAAGTACTTCAAGAACTGGCGAAAACTAATCCTTTTGCGGCAGAACTTTTAGCGGCAAGGCAAAGAACTGAAATAAAAATAGAAGTTAAAGAAACGGGGGCGACAGACCCGATACTGATTACAGATTTAGATAGACTTTTAGACCCGAAAACAGATTTTGATACGTTCATAAAATTAGCAAATAAACTTGATGGATTTACAAAGGAATAACAATGGCATACGAACAAAAAGAAAACACAGGCGTTTTATTTACAAACGATAAAAAAGAAAAGCCAAACCACGCAGATTACAAAGGCAATATAAATGTCGATGGTAAAATTTACTGGCTTTCAGGCTGGAAAAAGGCAGGCCAAAAGGGTAATTTCCTGTCTTTAGCCGTAACGCCAAAAGAAGCAGCCTCAGCTAAAAAAGAAGAAAACCAGAACGATATACCCTTTTAGGATTTAATATGTCAACCTACCAAGTAAAAGATATAATTGATGGTGAGCCTACCTTTGAAATACCTTTAAAGGAAATACTAAAGAATTGCAAGCGTGGTGGTGCTATCCAGATTCTTGACGCAGTAGAATATGTAACAGACCAACAGCGGCGGTGGTATAAAGGAATATGCTTACCACATCTTGCCAAGTATGACGAAAATCAAGAATCAATAGAATGGTGGGACACCGAAGTTAAGCGACTTTGCGGCGGCCTGATGTTCCTCAAAAAAGAGATATTTATTACTGATAACGGATTGTCTATTGGTAGGTTGACGACTAAGGGGGTAGGCGTGGGAAATATGACAGCTTTCGTTAAAGAAATACTTGCAAAATCAGTAGAAAAGAATTGGGGTATAACACCCCCAGATAAGGAGTTGAGAAAATGATTAAGCCCTGCGCAGACTGTGAGAAATCAACCAAAAAAGGCTGTTGCTGTTCCCGATGGAGTAAATGGTACAACGAGCAGCTTGAACTTGATTTTCCTGTAACTCCGATTCTGAACTTTAAAAAGAAGAAAATGGACTTTAATTATCAAATTGCAAAGCCAAAAACTTATAGATTGCCAATTTCAGGCGAAGGGCATTTTATAGCAGGTACAGGAAATAAGAAAAGGAAGGAATTGTAAAATGAATAGAGAAATAAAATTCAGAGCGTGGGATAATAATTCAAAGTTTTATGTTTCCCAAAATAACATTAAAATTTTTGCCGAGGGTAGTTTTGAGGTTTGGGACGAAATAAACGATGTATTGGCATACAACAAAGACCATATAGGAAGCGATTTTATCCTTATGCAATATACCGGCCTAAAGGATAAGAACGGCAAGGAAATATATGAGGGTGATATATTTAGGTGTTGGGGTAGAAATGGATTCGTAGAGCAGGCCGCATCTGGGTTATGGATTTTGTCTTTTAGCGAGATGGATAATGACTGCGTATGCCTTAGTAGTGATTACGACAAGAGTACAAATAAATTGTGGCGATGCAAAGATGAAGAAATCATCGGCAATATCCACGAAAATCCAGAGCTATTAAAATGCTTGAAATAAGCAATCGTGGCTCTCGCATATTCCTGCCCAATAAGCCTAAGCCTGAATGGGAATTTAAGTTTGTAACGGCAGAGAACGTGGAACAAACAAAACAAGAACTGGAAAAGATGTTTAAGAAATTGGAGAACAAAAATGTTTAGATTTAGAGGTCAAGAAAAAGACACTGGTAAATGGGTGGAAGGATATTTTTATAGAAGAAACGACGGTGCTGGATATATGATATTAGGGAATATTAGCTGTTGTGGAAAAATAACTTGTTCTCATTTTATTGTCCCCAACACCCTATCCATATCTACCGGCCAGTTCGACAAGAACAGGGTCGAGATATTTGGCTCGTTTGAAGTCGATGGCAAAATGAGCAAGGGTGGGGATATGGTAAAATTACACTATGGCATACCACCAACTTCCGACACATTAGTAATAGAATTTGTTGATAATCAGGTATTTAACGATTTCTATGTTAGCGGGTTTTGGATGCGCAATCTTAACAAGAACAGGCATTCGGCAAGTTTGCATAAAGAATACCAGAACGATTTAGAAATTATCGGCAAGCAATGCGATGAGGTGCAAAAATGAACTGGTACGGCTTCATATTTTGGCTTATCGTTTCTGCGATTGTGATTGCGGCAGCGGTAAAGGTAAGTAAGGAAAGTTGAAAATAATTTTAATTTATGCTTGACAAAGGAAATTGGGAATTATTATTTAAGGAATCGGAGAATAAAAATGTTTAAGTTTCGTGGTCAAAGAGTTGATAATAAGGAATGGGTTGAGGGGTATCACGTTTTTGATAAATTTGAGAATAAGCATTATATGCAAATTCCAGTGTCAGATAAGGATTTTGATAGCTACTTTGAAATTACCCCCAATACCCTTTCCATATCCACCGGCCAATTCGATAAGAACAAGATTGAGATATTTGGCTCTATTCCTCTGGAAGATGGGGCTATGAGCAATGGCGGAGATAAATTGCAATGTGTTTCTCAAAATGAATTTTCAAAAGGAGACATTTCGACAAGGAATGTAATATATTCAGGTTCATCATTCCATATAGAAGGTACTTATATGGGGTTATCGGAATTTCTTAATTACGGAAAATGCACAATTATCGGCAAGCAATGCGATGAGGCGCAAAAATGAAACCGTATCTAAGAGATTTGGCACTTTCAGTTGCAAAGGCAATCCGTTTAATTGACGCAGAAATGAAGCTGCCGCCAAGCAATGAACGTGGCAAGAAAATTGCGGCAATAACTAATCAATTAGAATTTGCCAATGATGTAGCTTTGCATTTGGGATTAGGATATAGTTTTAAAAAGATAACCAAAATTAAAAGAGGCGAGAAATGAACTGGCACGGCTTTATATATTGGCTTATCGTTTCTGCGATTGTGATTGCGGCAGCGGTAAAGGCAAGTAAGGAAAGTTGAAAATAATTTTAATTTATGCTTGACAAAGTGAGACGGAGATATTACTATGCAGTCGGACAATATGAATAACTTAAATAATAAACCCGCTAAGACCTCTTTAATCAGCCCAAAAGCTGGTCATATTGTCCAACTTAGCGGGTTTCATTTTTTAGGTAGTGAGGGATTCAATAATGTCAACTAAAATCGAATGGACAAATGAAACGTGGAATCCGGTTGTCGGCTGCTCGAAAATATCCGAGGGCTGCGAGAATTGCTATGCAGAGAAAATGGCGTGCAGATTAACGTCAATGGAATATGCAGAATATGACCGTTCGCACGATGGTGAAGCATCTATGTCGGATGCAAAACCTGTGGGATATTACGATTCTGTTACAGATTTATCTAAAAGACAATGGAATGGAAGAACTGTATTAGTCGAATCTGCCCTTGAAAAACCTCTCCACTGGAAAAAGCCACGCAAAATATTTGTCTGCTCAATGGGTGATTTATTTCACGAATCAGTTCCGTTCGATTGGGTTGATAAAGTTATGGCAATTATCGTACTTTGTCCACAGCATACGTTTCAGGTGTTGACGAAGCGGCCAGAACGAATGGCGGAGTATTTTTGTGGATTGCGTGATAGTACTGAACAGGCACTAAGATTATCTTTGGGTGGTATCTGTAATGACCCAAATAGGCATCACG
>JBAYMZ010000113.1:0-5446 GCA_041663385.1 Candidatus Omnitrophota bacterium | reverse complement strand
TGCGCCCATGACACCGGCAAGCGCGATGACTTTCTTTTCATCAGCGATAACAAGATTCTCCGGGCAAAGCTCTCTTTCTTTTTCATCGATACCTAAAAACTTCTCTCCCTGCCAGGCTCTACGGATATAAATACTTCCTTCTATTTTATCTTCATCAAAAGCATGCAAAGGATTGCCCCATTTAAGCATGCAGTAATTGGTAATATCAACTACGTTATTTATCGAATTGATATTACAATTAACCACTCTTTCTTTAAGCACCGCATCAGACGGGCTTACCTTAATATTTCTTATTACTCTTGCCACATAAGCCGGGCAATCTTTTACTGATTCGATTTTTATGCTTCTGGTTTTTAAAAGCGGTTTTTTTATAATTTGTGGGTGTTCTAACTTTATTTGCACACCGGTTGCGGCAGCAGCTTCTCTAGCGATGCCCAGGATAGAAAGCCAGTCGTAGCGGTTAGAAGTTATTTCGACTTCAAATACCCAATCATCCCCTTCCTGATGAAAATGTCCAACCTCTAAGCCAGCCATAGTCAGTAAAGATGCCAGCTTGTCAGCTTGCAAATCCACCTTTAGAAACTCTTTTAGGAAATTTAAACTAAAACGCATGTCGTTTTACTCCACACAGATTAACACAAATACTTACGAAATAACCAATAACCAAGATACAAGATACAAACAAATTCCAATATTCAATATCCAATAACCAAACGGAAATGTTAAGTTTTGTTTGACTATTGAAGTTTGGTTATTGTTCATTGTTTGGTTTTTGTATCTTGGAGCTTGGTTATTTCTCCAGCTATATTTATCAGTTATCTGTGACCATCTGTGGTTAACTAAAATTGCTCCAAAAACTTAACATCATTTTCGTAAAAAAGCCGGATATCGTTAATGCCGTATTTAAGCATCGCCGGCCTCTCTACTCCCATGCCAAAAGCAAAACCCTTATATTTTTTCGGGTCAATATTGCAATTGGCAAGAACCTTAGGATGAATCATGCCGCAGCCTAAAATCTCAATCCAGCCTTTGCCTTTACATAAGCTGCATTTTTCTTTTTTGCCTTTACAAATAAAACAGGAAATATCTACTTCTGCTGAAGGCTCGGTAAAAGGAAAAAAATGCGGACGGAAACGTAAATTTGTATCCGGAGCAAAAAACAACCGGACAAAATTTAAAAGCACACCTTTAAGATGAGCAAAATTTATATCTTTATCAATGGCAAAACCTTCAACCTGATGAAACATAAATGAATGCGAGGCATCAACCTGATCCGGCCGGTAAACTCTGCCCGGAGAAACAACTGCCAGTGGTGGCTTCATCTCACTCATTACCCGCGCCTGCGATGGTGAGGTGTGGCTGCGCAGCAAAAATTTTCCCTGACGGGTATTTTTTTGCGCAAGATCGAGATAAAAAGTATCAAAAGCATCTCGCGATGGATGATCCAGCGGAATATTTAAAGCGCTGAAATTGTGCCACTCATCTTCAATCTCGGTTCCTTCAACGATTGAAAACCCGAGCTTTTCAAAAACCGAACAAATATCCTGGCTGACTACGCTCAAAATATGTTTGCTTCCTTTGTCGAATTCTTTTGAAGGATAAGTTAAATCTATTTTTTCTTCTTTGCCTTTGAAGCCTTTGATTTTTTCTTCTATGGCGGCGGTAATGGTTCCTTTCAAAAGATTTAAACCTCTGCCCCACTTGCCTTTTTCTTCGCCGGACAATGTGGGCACTTTGGCAAAAAGCTGGTTTACCACTGCTTTTCTTCCAAGATACTTAACCCGCAAAGCCTCGATATCTTCGGCAGTGTTTGCCTTTTGTAAATCCGCCTGTAATTCTTCTTCTAATCTCTTAACGTCTTGTTCCATAACCTAATCTTATAAAATAAATAACCGCTAATGTCAAACATATTATAAAAAAAGTAATCACTAAATTAACTTTTCCTGACGGGATAATTTCTTCTATTCCATAGCCTTTAGTAATAAGTTTAATCGTTTTTGCGTGAATGTCCAGGTCGCCGCCATGCAGAGAACAGCTTTTATGGAAAATACCTTCTACCTCGATTACGTCTCCTTTAAATTTATAACTTCCCGTAAAAGAAATTTCCTTGGCCAAGCCAGAAGAGAGCCATATTCCGATTGCGTTCTTTTTATCATTTATATTTATCCAGGCGTTTTCACCACGCACCATAACATCGCCGATAACCTCGCCTTGATAGTTTACAGATTTCCCGTCGTATTGTTTAGCGTTGTTAATTAAGTCAGTACTAGAAACTTGAGAGTAGCACGTAACAGGTAACAGGTAACACGTTGAAATCATGATTACAATAAACTTTACAAAATTTTTGACGTGTAACGTGTTACGTGATACATGTGACATTCTTTATTTCCCCCTTATCGCCGCCACAATAAATCCAAGCAGCGTAAATATTGACATAAACTCAAGCCTTCCTGCCCACATTTGAATGATATAGGTGATTTTTAAAATTACAGGCATAGAAGAGTTTGTAATACCACAAGATAAACCCACGTTTGCCGCGGCAGAAGTCGATTCAAATAAAGATTGTAAAAAAGGGTAGCCGCAAAACATTCCAATAAGCGCGCCGCCGGCATAAAGAACCAAATAGCACAAAGTAATTAAAAGCGCCGCTCTTACCTGTTTATCTTCAAGAAAAATATTTTTTATGTGGTGGAATTTCTCAACAATGATGGCTTTTTCAGGAAGCATTATTTTCTTTATATCTTCTACCAAGCCTTTAAAAATTACTCCTATACGAAGCATTTTTATCGCGCCGGTTGTTGAACAAACTGCCCCGCCTAAGCCCATGGCAAAAATTATACCGGTTAAAGCAAGATCATTCCATTCGTTCATAAATTGCGCCGCGTATACAGTCTGGAAACCGGTTCCCGTGTGGCCGGAAATAAGCTGATAAAAACCTTTCCTGAATAATGCGACAATATCAGGATACGCCCCAATAGTTGTAAGGCCTATGGCAGTAATAGCAAATGTAGTTATTGCGGTTAAGAAAAAAGTCCGCATTTCTATGTTTAACAACAATTCCTTAAAATTACCTGTCCAAAGATGGTAATGCAGTTTAAAATTTATCGCACCTAAAATCATTATTACAACAGTTATAACTTCAAAAGCCATACTGTGATAATAAAGAATGTTCTGCGACTGAGGAGCAAATCCCCCGGTATCAAATGCCGCCATAAAAACACACGCGCCGTGGAAAAAAGCGTTATACGCTTTCATCCCATCTAAAATCCCGGCTATTCCTAAAGCCAAAGTCCCCAGCACAAGATACACAATACTCACCAACCAGATGAATCTTGAGGTGTGAATTATATTAGGAAGCACCCTTTCATCTCTGGCTTCGCCAACATACATTTTAAACGCTCCGGAGAAACCTTTGACGAAAAGAGAAAGCGCGATAATCACTATTCCCTGGCCGCCGATAAACATTATTAAATGACGCCATAAATTATGCGCATAAGACATATGATCTAAATCCTGGACAAGCGAGAGGCCTGTTGTGGCAAAACCGGACATGGCGTCAAAACAGGAATCAAGATAAGAAAACCAATGGCCGCTTAAATATAGGGGTATCGCGCCAAGGAGAGCCGCAACCAGCCACGATAAAGAAACAACAATCATGCCCTGCATCCAGTTTAAATCTTTCTCCGTAAAACATAACCTGACAAGGACAAAGCCGGTAAAAAAAGTTATGCCTATTGCGATTAAAAAATCAAACATCGGGCATATTTCCCAAAAAGCTACCGCGCAAATAATCGGGATAAGCATAAAAAGCCCGAGGCCGATTATAATTTTTCCAAGATAATAGCCGATTATTTTAACGTCTTCTAAGTGGGGTTTTAAAATCATATTAGCGAATAAGCAGAAAACATATCAAAAAAGATCCCGCCATAATTGCAAAAGCATAAAGCACTTCAATTGATATGCCGGTTGCCGCATTAAGAATTATTTTTATATATTTATTTTTTGCCATTTTGCGAGTGCGGATTATACTCTGCCTATTAAAAGGCTTAAAAGTGCAGGTTCATTGCCAACAAGCGTTAAAGCAATAATATCATCTCCGGGTTTAAAAACAGTGTCGCCCTTGGCTATGATTACCTCTTCGCCGCGTAATATTGATACGAGAGTGGAATTCTCAGGCCATTTGATTTCATGAACAGATTTTCCGAGTACCGGAGCATTTTCAGGAAGGTCTACGCGCACAATCGAAAGCTTCCCGCGTTTGAAACTTAGGAGATTTACAAAATCCGAATAGGAAGCTTCTTCTTCTATAATTTTTGCGATAATCTTTGTATCATCAACCGGAACATCAATGCCTAATTCAGAAAATGTTTTTTCATTATCCGGGTTATTTACGCGGCCGACAGTGCGATGAACATTAAATTTTTCTTTGGCAACCTGGCAAACGATTAAATTATCTTCGTCATCGCCGGTAACCGCAGCTACAACATTCGCGCCGGCAATACCTGCCTGGATTAAAATATCAGGTTCGCAGGCATCTCCATTTATAACTAAAATATCAAGCTCTTTGGCAATTTCATCGCAAATGGCTTTATCCCTGTCAATAATGCTTACCTTGTGTTTGTCCTGGCTTAAGCGTTTTGCCAAAAAATAACCGACTTTGCCGGCGCCGACTATTACAATATTCATAATTTACCTATTGCTTTTGAAACTTCTGTGTAAAGTTTAACGTGTAAGGTGTAATGCCGGTGGAATGTTTAGTTGTGTAATGGCTTTACACATAGGCCCATTACACTCACTTTACACATTACACTTTAAACATTACACAAATCATAAACTAAACTGTTCCTTGATCTTGCTAAGACTGTTAACCTTAACCACGCCCATGAGCACATCGCCTTCTTTAATTGTGGTTTGTGGTTCGGGTATAATTACGCCTTCAAGCCGCCTTATTGCAACTACCATAAATTCTCCCGCAAGATTAAGGCTTTGAACGGGCTTGCCGATAAGTTCTTTTTTTGGCTCTATTTCTATAACCCCTAAATCTTTTGTTTCAATGAGATAGCTTGAAAAACTACTTTCAATAATTTTGTCACGAAGCATTGCCGCAAAAAGAATTGTCCCGCTGATTATATCCATGCCGAGAGCGGCATAAATATTCGCGCGTTGAGGGTCATATACTCTTGCAATAACTTTGGGGACATTAAAAATCTTTTTTGCAACCTGAGCAGAGATAAGGTTGGTGTTGTCGCCGTTGGTTACCGCACAAAAAGCATCGGCTTTCTCAATGCCGGCGTGTTTTAGAAGGGCCTGGTCAAAACCATTACCGGTAAGAGTAATTCCGTTAAAAGCTCCACCCAACCTGCCGAAAGAAGAACCATTCTTGTCGATAACGACAACATTATGGCCTTCATTTGAAAGAAGATTGGCAAGCTCCGAACCAACTCTC
>JBAYMZ010000112.1:0-5519 GCA_041663385.1 Candidatus Omnitrophota bacterium | reverse complement strand
TCTTCAAGAGTCGATTTTAAAAGCTCAAGGATGTCCAGGTCATCGTCGACAACCATTATTTTTAGTTTAAGCATATTTCTCCAATGTTAAATTCGAAATTCTAATCTCGAAATTCGAAACAAATTCCAAATCCGAAATTAAAATATTCAAAAGATTTTTACTGTTTTGGTCATTTGAATTTTTCTTTATTTTGTATTTGTTTCGTATTTCGGATTTCGTACTTCGGATTTTAACTAAAAAATTAAAGGTTAGGTTCTTTTGCCAGCTTTAGCGTAAAATAAAACGTACTGCCCTTGCCGATTTCTGATTCTGCCCATATTTTCTCTTTATGCATTTCAATAATTCTTTTTACGAGAGAAAGGCCAAGCCCAGTGCCTTTAACTTCCGCGCCGGCCGGGTTTTCCGCCCTAAAAAATTCCTGAAATACTTTTTCCAGATTATCTTTTTCAATTCCGTAGCCGGTATCAGCTACAGAGATAAGAGCCTGATTGTTGTTTATTTTAGCGCTTAAAGTTATCTGCCCTCCATTGGGCGTAAACTTTACCGCGTTTCCTAATAAATTAATAAAAACCCTTTCAATGAGATTTTTGTCCATATAAACCGGCAGCATTTCCGGTATGTCAAAAACCAAATTTATTCCTTTGGCGTGCATTTGCGGAGAAAGGAATTCCCCGGTATTACGCATCACTTTTGCCACATCTTCCGGCGCGATTTTTACTTCAGTTTTGCCTGATTCAATGCGGGCGATGTCTAAGAGGGTATTTACCATATCAACAAGTTTGTTCACATTTTCATCTATTGTCAGAAGGCGTTTTTTAGCTTCTTCAGGAAGCTTGCCGAATTTTTCCGCGGCCAAAAGCGATGAGAACCCTTTTACCGAGGTAAGCGGCGTCCTTAACTCGTGCGAAACTCCGGAAATAAAATCAGTTTTTGCCCGGCTTATGGTTTCTATTTCCCGAAGGCTTTTTACGAGTTCGTTTGTTCTTTCTTTTACCTTTCGTTCAAGGTCATCTTTGGCGTTATAGAATTCTTCAAAGAGTTGGATGTTATCAAGGCATTGGCCAAGGTACATGCAGATAATTGAAAAGATTTCTTTTTCCGCCCGCCGGACATCAATCGGCATAACCATGTTGGCAAGGATAAATATCGCGTAAACTTTTTCCCTGGCTTTTACCGGAGCAATAAGGAAATCCCGCGTTACAAGGAGATTTGTAATTTCCTTGGTCCCTTCGGTTTCCGCGGAAATCAGCGGCAAGGCATGCACCAGCTGTTTTTTGTGCAGGATAAAATCTTTTATGCCTTCGACTTCGTTGCTCTCAAAGCCGACATTTACTTTTTCTTCAAGCTCGGTGGTAATGATGAGGCCTTTTTTAAAACCGAGGTCATTTATGGTTTTTTCGTCTACTTGAGAAAATAATTTTTCTTTATCAAGAATATGCAGTGAAGCGATAATCAGGTTTTTAAGCAATGTGAGCTTGTTTAATTTATCCTCAACTTCTTCCTGATAAAGTTTGAGTTCCATGTCTCCCTGGATTATCATTTTAGCCTGGTAATCCAGTTCGCGAATCGTCCGGTTTAAGTGTTCCGCGTTTTTTTTAAGCACCGAAATCAGCTGCAATTTATTAAAAAGATAAAAGGCCAGAATCAAAATCATGACAAACAGGAATCCAGCCGTGCCTATTATAGGGCCCATGTTTTGGTTCGCAGCAGTTACTTCCATAAGGTCATAAGAATGTTACCGGACTCAAGATTAATTTCTCTGGTTTCGGTTTCAGAAAAAAAAGAATAGTCGGAATAAACGCCTATTATTTTGAATTTATCGCCAAGCGATTGTTTTATGATTCTCGATTCTTCCTGCGCGTAGTCTTTAAGAATTCTTTTTCTTACCATAGAGTTTACCATAAAGACAAGGCCTTCTCCATGTTTCTTTATGGATTCAAGCTGATTTTTGAGCGATTCAGCAAAAGCCTGTGAATGAAAAAGCATAATATGCCCCTGGACGTTTTCTTTGGTATTTCCTACGCAGGCAAGTGAGCCGTCATCAAGGCATTCAATAACATTTATCAGGTGTATTCCGTTTGGAGAATGTATGCCTATCGGATAAAGAGAGAAAAGATAGTTTTTCATAAAGAGATCAAATTTTGCCCCAAGATAATTTTTGTAAATATTTATCGCGGGCTTTCCGTCTATTTCCATAATCATGCTTTTTGAATTTATGGTTTTGGTTATTGTGAATGGGCGGCCAAGTGGGATAAATCCGCCGATGCTTAAAGATGTTGTTTTGATTCCCGTCCCTACAATATTTACAAGCCCTTCAGAAACGGTGTTATTGATTATCTGATAGTTTTTCGCGGCGTATTTTTTTACAAACCCCGCGCCAAAAACATTAAGCGACCTGCCCATGGCAAGTTCAAGCCCCCGGAGATAATTGCGGTAATTGTATTTGTGGGAGAGAAAAGACATGAAGAAGCCTTCTTCACGAGAGAAATTTTTTAGCGCCATTCTTAAAGAAGACTCTATATTTTGCGTCTCGTCGTTTTTGATGAAAATTTCCCTAAAATTCACATCTTCCTTGTTGGACGCGAAAGCGGCAATGCCTTCTTCGATTATGCGCTCTTCAAAATTTAAAACAGGGCTTTGTATGCCGATAACGGTTTGCGGTTTTAAAGTAAAATTTATTGTATTTAAAATTTCCTGCGGGGAGTATTGCGGAGTAAAAAATATAAAAAGATGCTTTACTGTTTTAGGAAAAGAAGACTTTATCTTCAGGGAAACTTCCTTTGCAGCATCGCTACCACTTTTTTCACTCAAGGCTATTGCAAATTTTCCTTCCATTGTATTTACAATAAAACAGGCTGATGCAATAGTCAATATGTTTCTTATAATAAGTCCGGCAAGTAAATTTTATTCTGTATAATAATTTCTACGAGGCAAAAAATAACTAAGTATAGAAGTAATTTTTAAAGCAACCCCTGGGTATAAATTTTAAAAAATAGAAGAGTAAAATGTCAAAAAAGTATTAATTACTGGAATGGCCGGGCAATATAGGCCCTGTCTTCTGGAATTTTCTTAAAGAAAGGTTGTGGTGCGTATGGTATATTGCTGGGCGGATTGTTTTGGGTGATCCCAAACTCTAAATGTTTAGAGCAAAAAACATTGTTTCATAAATACCAGGCCCATAATGGTTTGTAACAGTTAGTTGTTTTAACCTTGACTTTTTACTATTCAAATGGTATATCTAAGGAACGTTTGAAAACGTTTACAAAGTTAAAAATGCCGCTATCCCCATAGTTGCGGAATAATTTTTAGCAGATAAACATTAATGATTTGTATGGCTTTTCTTGGATTGAAACTCATCAAGGCAAGGAATATCAATCAGTTTTTAGGTCAATTCAATACTGCTAAAATTGAATTATATTAAAGTTATCCATAGTTTTCCTGTCAAAATCCCAACAATTAAGGAGGGAGAATGAAGACAAAAGCAATTTTGCTAACATGCTTAATTTTTACAGTAGCCACCGTTAATGCTTTTGCTGCGATTGACGTTCGCGATCGTACTGCTGACTTAAAAGTTTTTATGCCTGACGGAAAGCAAATAATTGTCACAAAAGACAAGCCTTTGACGATTATTCCAGACGGGTCTACGATTACTATTCTAAGTGGTTCCGCTGTTATTGCTACTACAGGAAAATCAACAGTTTCAGTGTCGATAGGAAATTATACGGTTAATGTAGGCGAAGATTCAAAAGTAAATTTGGTTTTAAACGAGGATAAAACAGTAGGTGCCACGATTATTCTTGGCCGGGCAGATGTTATTAGGAAAGCTGAAACTTACACAAGCGCCATTCCGCCGGCAACGATAGAACTTGATGCTACTGGTAGCGACGTGCAAGATATCAGCCCGACACACTAATGAAATATTTTTTGAATAATAAGATGAAATTACTAAAAGGTACTTTGTTATTTTTAGCACTAATCTCCTTTACGGCCACCGCGCATGCGCAACTGTATCAACCCGAGGCTATTTCGCAGGAGTTTAAGCCGGCGGGCATTGTTCTGGGGGATGATATTAATAAGGAAAACAATTTGAAGCTTGGCCCGGCAAGTATAAAAGCTGCCTTAACCATTGAAGAACAATTCGATAGCAATATTTTTCTTACCGCAGGCGATAAAATTTCGGATTATATTAATATAGTCAGGCCTAAAATTTTTATGGATTTGCCTTTCGGGCTTGATGGCAGGCATAGTTTGCAAGCTCTTTATTATGCGGATTTAGCCACTTTTGCTGACCATTCCAACCAAAATTTTCAGAACCAGTATGCTACTGAACTGCTTAATTTTAAACTTCCATTTGGTTATCTTGCTTTTAGAGATTATTTCGCCAAAACTTCCGATAGGGCAGGAACAGAATTTACCAACCGGATAAAACGTTTAGACAACCAGGCGGACGCGTTTTTCGGCGTTGAGTTTAATAAACTGGCAGAGGAATTGAACTATACCAATTTTCTTAGGACTTTTAATGATGATAGTTATAACAATTTCGATTACTATGAAAATATTTATACCTCTTCCACCTATTATCAACTTTTTCCGAAAACAAAAGTTTTAATGGAATATAATTATGGACAAATTGATTATCTAAAGGATTCCAGCCGCGATGGAAATTATAACCAGATAAGAATGGGGTTAAAAGGCGATATCACAGGAAAAATAATTGGTGTGGCAAAGGTTGGATACCAAACCAGAGAGTATGATGCTGGAGGCCAGAAAGGATTCAATCATTTTGTTTCAGAAATGGGCTTGATCAGTAATTTCAGTGAACGCACTAAATTGAAATTAACCTATATTGATACCGCCATAGAATCAGTTTATGAAAATAATAATTATTACAATAATCAATCGTTTCAGCTTAGATTAGACCAGGGCATATCGGATCGCTTTACTCTTATTGGCTTACTTGGCGTTGACAGAAATCTTTATCCGGAAGAAAGCCCTACATTTTTCAAGAAACGTGAAGACACTATTCTTACCGGTGGCATAGGATTGGAGTATCAGGCGAAAGACTGGATTAAAGCAGGAATAAGATATCAATACGCGGAAGATATCTCTAACATAGACAATCAAGACTATAATGACAATCTTGTAGCGGTAAACGTTACCTTCATGATGTAAAGCCTGCCAATTACGCTTAACTTGTTTTTATGATGAAATCCATATTTAAATACATAATAATTTTGTTGTTAATTTTGTCCACGCAAAGCCTTGCTTTTGCCGAAGAAAAAGATTATCGCGTCGGCCCAGAAAATCTTCTTCAAATCGATGTGCATTACGGAAAAGACGGCATAATTTCCCAGAAGGTCCGAGTTTCTTCAAAAAATTTAATCACTTTCCCTTTAATAGGAGAGGTGGATGTCAAAGGCCTCACTGTTTCAGAGCTCGAGAAAAAGCTTTATACACTTCTTGAAAAAGATTATCTTGTAAATCCGCAAGTAAGTGTAGTTATTGAGGAATACAGTACT
>JBAYMZ010000111.1:0-5528 GCA_041663385.1 Candidatus Omnitrophota bacterium | reverse complement strand
TTATCACGATAAGCTAAAGGATATTTCTTTTTCCATGCCTCAACGGTTTTAAACCAATCACCTGTCTCGGGAACTTGTTTTATTTCTTGGAGTAACTGGCCCAACACGTTTTTAACGTCACCAACAACAGGTATGTCAACCCTCACATTCTTGCTTATAGAAGAAGGATCTATGTCTATATGGACAATTTTTGCGTGCGGAGCAAAAGCATCAATCCTTCCGGTAACCCGGTCATCAAAGCGCGCGCCAATGGCGATGATTAAATCCGCCTCCATTATCGCGTGGTTAGCATAAGCGGTTCCGTGCATACCAAGCATGCCAAGAGAAAGTTTATGTGTTATCGGAAAAGCTCCAAGGCCCATAAGGGTCATCGTCACCGGAGCCTGTATTTTCTCGGCTAGTTCTTTTAATTCATAATGCGCGCCGGAAAGGATAACTCCTCCGCCGGCATAAATAACCGGCTTTTTCGAACACATAATCAACTGTGCGGCTTTTTTTATCTGCCCGGGATGGCCATAATAAGTCGGTTTGTATCCGCGCATAAGAACACTTTCCGGCCAGACAAATTCTGTATCCTGCTGCTGCACATCTACAGGAATATCAATAAGCACCGGGCCCGGCCTTCCGGTAGATGCTATATAAAAAGCCTCTTTGATAATACGAGCCAAATCTTTTACGTCTTTTACCAAATAGTTATGCTTAGTTATGGAACGGGTTATACCTGTGACATCCGCTTCCTGAAAAGCATCATTGCCGATAAGTGATGTTTTCACCTGGCCGGTGATGGCAACCATAGGTATTGAATCCATGTAAGCAGTTGCGATACCGGTAGTTAAATTTGTCGCTCCCGGCCCTGAAGTCGCAAGGCAAACGCCGCATTTGCCGGTAGCGCGAGCGTAACCGTCAGCCATATGCGCGGCGGCTTGTTCATGGCGAGTTAAAATAAATTTTAATTTTGCGTCATAAAGCGCGTCAAAAATAGGCAAAACCGCGCCTCCGGGGTAGCCAAAAACAACCTCAGCATTTTCTTTCAGTAAACTCTCAACTAGTATATGTGCGCCATTCATCTCTTTGTTCCAGCTTTTATTAACATAACCATATTATTCTTTCTTTGAAAAATTATTGCCGAAAACATTCTTATGATGGATCCAACAAAGGTAAGAAGCTGCAGCTTCGCTGCAGGTTGGATACATAATTTCTTTATTAAAAACTTAATTTACGTAAATCAATATTTGTAAATTATATCATTTAAGCCCTAAATAACAATAATTCCTTTATTTGCCTGAATTTTGCAATTATATCACAAATCATTGCAAAATTGAACTCAAATTGTCTTTGTAATTTAAAGAAAAATAAGCGGTTTTAGGGGAGTTTTTTAAGGTATTCCTCTATAGCTTTAACGCCTTCCGTATCTTTATTTTTCTCAAATATTGCTTTGGCTTTAAGAAAATTCTCCTTTGCGTCCAAATCCTGGCCAAGGGCAAGATAAAGCGCGCCCAAACCGCTATAGGCCGAAGCGTATTCTGGATTGATTTTTATTGCGGCCTTAAAACAATCAATAGCTTCTTTGTTTTTTCCTAAAGAAGCATAACTAAATCCAAGCCCGTTATAAGCTTCTAAATCATCTTTTTTTATTTTTAATGCGTTTTGATAATATTTTATCGCCTCTATGTAATTACCTGAAATACTGGAAACATAGGCAAGCCCATTATAAGCTTCTGCGTAGTTCGGCGAAACTTCAATGGCTTTCTTGAAATAAAATACCGCTTCAGGATAACTTTTAGTTGAAACATAAACATAACCCAGGCCATAATAGCCTTCGGCAAGCTCAGGATTTATTTTAAGCGCGTTTTCAAATTCAAACGCTGATTCTTTGTATTTTCTCTCTTTAAGAAGATTTGTGGCCTTTCGAAGATATTCCTGTGCTTCTTTAAGCTCGCCTAATGAAAGTTTTTCTTTTAAAGCAATTGGTAAAAAAAGAGTTTTTTCTTCTACGAAAGTTTCTTTTTCTTCAAGCGGAGTTGAAGGAATTCCCTCTTTTACAAAAATTTTGTTTTCCTTATCCGGCTTAACTTGTTCGCCTTGCGGCTCAACAATTTTTTGCCCATCAATGCTATCCACATCCGTAAGATAATAGGTTATAGGTATGTCCCACATATCTATTTTTATATATTTGTCGGTTCTTTCGAGAATCTTGCCTTCAATAATCTTACCTTTTTTTAAAACTACTATTTCTGCATAGGAAAACAAAGCGATTGCCATAAAACAAATTAATAAAAAAATAATTTTTCTTTTCATGGAGTACATTTTAACAGAAAATTTAAAAAAATCTATTTCTAGGGTACAGGGTTCAGGGATCAGGGTACAGTAAAAATAAGCCTGAACCCTGTTCTCTGAACCCTGTACCCTGAATTAAAATCGCGTATAAAACCCTGCTTCTATTCTACTATCCTCTCCTCTTTTAGCTTTTATAAATATGTTGGCGTCTTGAAAAACCTTTTTTGATAAGGTTAATTCAACGCCAATAGGCTTACCTTTTGTGTTTATAAGTTCAAAATTCAGTTCTTTACCGGCACTAAAAATTTTCTTTACGCGGAAAATCCAGTTTATCTTTTTCTGGCCAAATTTAGCAATAAATTCTAATGTATTTTTATCATGCTTCCATTTTCCAAATAAAGAAAACAGCTTCAAAGAACTTTTCTCTACGCCAACCGTGAAATCTATTTTTTCTTTTTTAAATATCACCTGCTCCCTGTTTAAGGCAAGTTTAAATTTAAGTTCACTGGCCATATCATTTTCGACACTAAAAACAACCTCATTTTTACCAAGTTTCTATTCTCCCTGAAGAATGAAAGAATTTATTATTTCTTTTTTGAGAAATTTTCTTTTATAAAAGAATACAACCTGATTTTCTTTTGTAACTTGCCAGTTATTTCCAAAATCGAGTTCATCATATCCGCTTGCCCTTATGACTTCAAAAATAAAATTATTATAACGATCAACTTTCCAACGGCCCTTAAATTTTGCCGAAATTACATTGCGTAAGTTTGGAGTGGTTCTTTTGAACAAAGATAATTCAAGACAATCATTGGACGCGTGCTCTATCTTTGCCGAAAAGCCTATTGATTGGCCAAAGATATTATTATAGGATTCGTCAACATCAAAGATGAGGTTATTACTTTTATCTAAGCGCCATTTACCCGAAATTTTAAGGTTGTGCGATAATTTGTCCGTTTGTTTTTTAGAGGGATAATAGAAAAGATCATTATCTTTTATCTTAAAATAGCTTTTGATGTTTTTAGAGGGCATAGAATTTTAGCGCGTGATAAAATAAATTGATACTAGATGATAGATACTTGATAGTTGTTGTTTTTATTTTTTACAAGCATCTAGTATCTATCATCGAGCATCTAAATTATATATTTTTATTTTTCGTGGAGTCTTTAAGGAGTTTATATTCAACTGAATCAACCAAAGCCTGCCAGCTTGCCTCAATAATATTCTCGGAAAGGCCGATGGTTGACCAATCTTCTTTTTCATCCTGCGATTCAATAAGAACGCGAACCTTACCGGCAGTTCCTGATTTTTCATCAAGAACCCTTACCTTAAAATCAGTAAGATGCATCTTGGACAGGCTTGGATAAAACTTCGAAAGCGCTTTTCGTAAAGCATTATCCAGGGCGTTTACCGGGCCATCGCCTTCCGCAGCGCTGTGCTCCAATTTATTATTTATTTTAAGCTTAATTATCGCTTCAGAAATAAGCTTGCCATCTTCACGCTTTTCAACACTTACCCTAAAACCCAAAAGATGGAAAAATTTCTTATACTTTTTTAACTCTTTATGTAAAAGTAATTTAAAAGAGCCTTCCGCAGCTTCAAATTGATAACCCTGCCGTTCAAGCTCCTGCAGCAATTTATGTATTCTTTTTGCCTGAGGAGATTTCTTATCAAGATCAAATTCAAGCTCTTTGGCTTTAACTACAAGCGTAGATTTTCCGGCAAGCTCAGAAACAACAAACCTGCTTTTATTACCAACTAATGAAGGAAAAGCATGTTCGTAGGCTAAAGGATTTTTAATAACCGCGTCAATGTGTATGCCGGCTTTATGCGCGAAAGCGCTTCTGCCAACAAACGGATGACTGTCGCGATGAGCAACATTGCTTACCTCGCTTACAAAATAAGAAAGGCTGGTAAGTTCTTTTAATTTTTCCGGCCTGACGGCGCTGCAGCCCATTTTAATCTGCAATATTCCAATAATAGATATTAAATCGGCGTTACCGCAGCGTTCGCCATAACCATTTATTGTTCCTTGAATATGATTGCAGCCGTCTTCAACAGAAATAATCGAATTGCTTACCGCTAAATCCAAATCATTATGGCAATGAATGCCAAAATTTTTAATTTTCAAATTTTCTTTTACTTTCCTTGCGATGCTTCTCACTTCCCAGCTAAGCGTGCCACCGTTAGTATCACAAAAAATAAGCAAATCCGCGCCGCCATCCAAAGCCGCCTTTAATGTTTTTAACGCGTAATCAGGATTTGCTTTGTAACCGTCAAAAAAATGTTCGGCGTCATAAAATACTTTTTTACCCTGCTTTTTAAGAAATTTTACGCTATCAAATATTATTTTTAAATTATCTTCCGGTTTTGCCCGAAGCACATCGCGCACATGTAAATCCCAAGTCTTACCAAATATGGTTACATATTCTGTACCACTAGAAACCAGGCTGATAAGATTTTTATCTTTATGCGCGGGGTTTGCCGGATGAGCGGTTGAACCAAAAGGCACAAGCTTTGATTTACGTAAAGGATGCTTTTTGAAATACTCAAAAAGCGCCTTATCTTTTGGATTAGAATAGGGCCAGCCGCCCTCAATAAAATCAATCCCAAAGTTATCGAGATGTTTTGTAATAGTTATCTTATCGTGGAGGGAATAAGAAATTCCTTCAGTCTGAGCACCATCACGAAGCGTTGTGTCGTAAATAAATACCTTTTTCATTGTTTTTAACCCCTACAACAATCTTAACTGTGTAAAGTGTAATGGCTTTACACATAAATCCATTACACCCACTTTACACATTACACGTTACACATTACACAATTCTTAATTATTCCTTTATTTTATCCAATTCGAATGCCTTATGCAAAACCTTTAAGGCATCTTTACCAAGGTCTCTTTTAACTACACAGGAAATACTGATTTCAGAAGTAGAAATCATTTCTATGTTTATTTTATTGTCGGCAAGGGAAGAAAAACATTTGGCGGCAACTCCTGATTGCGACCTCATACCCACCCCAACAACCGATACTTTCGCGATATTTTCATCAAAAACAACATCACCAGCGCCAATTTTATCAGAAATTTTCTTTGAAGTCTTAAGGCTCTTTGCAAGGCTATCCTTAGGAACAGTAAAAGATATATCCGTCATTTTTTTATGGCTTACGTTTTGAACAATCATATCTACGTTAACATTCTGTTTGGCAAGCTCGGTAAAAATCATTGCGGCAATACCCGGTTTATCCGGAAC
>JBAYMZ010000110.1:0-5544 GCA_041663385.1 Candidatus Omnitrophota bacterium | reverse complement strand
CTAACTCAAGGTAATATTATTTTAGAAAAATATACTTATCCGGATTTATATGAAGGGTACTTCATTGATATAGGTGGTTCAAATTTTAGCCTCCAGATGAAGGCTTTTTATGACCATATTACCGCAGGTATACCTATCGATTCGGATATAAAAAACGGCCTTTCTGTTCAAAAAATAGTTGACGCGATATACCGATCCGCTGAAAAAAAAGGAGAAGTGGCAATTGATTCCGGAGGCGGCAATGATTAATATAGATCAAATCATACTTGGCGATAACCAATTTTTTGGAGTAAATCATAGCTCGCAAGACAGAGGCCGCCAGACCTACGAGCAATTCAAGGATATCTCCGAGATTAAAAAGATAATTTATACGGCCATGGATTACGGAGTAAAGGGCATTTTTTTTTCTACGCATCCGTCTGTCTATCAGATCATGGATGTAATTAGGGCTGACTCGGTATTAAAAAAAGAGCTGTCCTTCTATGTGAATGTCCCTTATATAATAAAATATGTCCAGATGTTCAATGAAATGGGGATGATAAGAACGGTAAAGACGGTTTTGTCCGGCAAGTCTCCCATAGAGAATTCTTTGTATATGTTAAATACAGGGTTTGATGTTTTGACCAATAACTATCTGGGTGTGGCTAACAGGATAATAGACGTTGAGCTCAACCCTTTCCACGATTTGAGGGTGAAAGCAATATTTTTGCATAATAGTTTGGTTGATTTAGCCATTGGCTATAAGCTTACAAAAGTTTTAAAAAACTTTTATGACTATGTTGCTAAAAAATACCACGTTATTCCGGCGTTCGGGACAATTAACTATCCGTTGCTTTGTGGCGAGTTGAATAAGGCAAATATTGATGAGGCGTTGGTTATGACTTCAGTTAATAAAAAGGGGTTTATTATGAATCCAAACAGGATTGAAGTTGAGAAAGCAATAGAGGATAATAAGCATACGATTCTTGCAATGGGAACCCTGGCCTCAGGAAGCATTCGCCCCCAAGAAGCTTACGAATACCTTTTCTCAATAAAAAAAATTAAACATGTGGTGGTCGGGCTCTCATCTAAAAAGCATGCAGATGAGACATTTGGTATTTTGCGGAAATATTTATCTTAAATTGAAGGAGAATAATGGAGTTTATTAAAATAATAATACCCGCTCTCTGTGCCTGCATGTGTAACACGATTGCTAATTATTTCTGGAAAGTCGAGTTAACAAAAAAACCTTTTGATATCTCTTCTTTGGGAAAAATTATTTCGTTGTTTCTTTCGGTAAACATTATTATCGGAATAATTTTTTATGTTGCCTCGATGATGTTATTTTTATATATGCTATCTCATTTTAAACTATCATTAATCGTGCCTTTAACAGTGTTTACTTATATTTTTAATATTCTTTTGGCTTATCTGATTTTTCATGAAAAGGTTTACGTTCAAAATGTCATTGGAATTTTGGTGATAATCGCGGGGGTTATTATTTTGTCTCAAACGCCGGTAGGGATTTCTGAATAGGGTGGCCAATATTTTATGAATAAAGAATCAGGCAACTTCATATTTCTAATAAAAAAAATAGGGCATTACTCTTTTTTACATTTAATTTTTACTCAAATTGAAGCATTGTTGGTTTGGCTTTTTGGAAGTCTTCCCGGTTTTGTCGGTTTTATTTTTAGAAATATTGCTTATAGGTTTTTGTTTAAAGAAATAAAAGGGTTTGCTTACATACAGCCTAATGTGCAATTTGTTGAAACAAGAAAGCTAAAGATTGGTAAATTTTTTGGCGTTAATTCAGGTTCTTATATCAATGCGGTCGGTGGTATAATCATCGGAGATTATGTTTTAATCGGTTCAAATGTAACGATTTCAAGCGGACAACATCCTATAGATGGGATTAACCCGCCGATATTCTCAAGGCCTGTTCTACCTAAGGAGATTATTATTGAAGATGATGTCTGGATAGGCGCCGGTGCAGTAATTATGCCGGGAGTAACACTAAAAAAAGGTACTGTTGTCGGCGCTTGCGCCGTAGTAACAAAAAGTACCGAAGAATACTCGGTAGTAGTCGGGTCTCCGGCAAAAAAAATTAGAAATCGAGATGACCGTAAATAAAATATTGTTTTAATTAAGAACTGTAAAATCATGCCAAGAAAGATAAGTAATAAAATGCCAAGCATAGGAATAATAGGAACCGGTTTCTATGTCCCGGAAAAGATTTTGACTAATAAAGAATTAACAAAATTCGTAGACACAAGCGATGAATGGATATACCAAAAAACCGGGATAAGAGAGAGGCGCATAGCCGATTCCAAAGAAGCAACTTCTGATTTAGCAATTCATGCTGCCGAGCAAGCAATGCATAATGCTGGCATACAGGCAGAAGATTTAGATTTAATTGTTTTGGCGACTTCTACCCCGGACATGATACAACCCGCTACAGCCCCTATAGTTCAGGGAAAAATTAAAGCTTTTAAATCAGCAGCTTTTGATGTATCAGCGGTCTGTGCCGGATTTGTTTATGCAACCAGTGTCGCTTATTCCATGATGCGAACAAATAAAAATTATAAAAAAACCTTAGTCATCGGCGCAGAAACTTATTCACGAATATTGGATTGGACAGATAGAACCACTTGCGTTTATTTCGGCGATGGGGCAGGTGCGGTGGTATTAAGCAAAGTTAAAGATGGTTTTGGGATCCAGAATTACTATCTTCAAAACGACGGCCGGGGAGCAGATATAATTAAATTTCTAGCCGGTGGTTCTCGGTATCCGGCCACTCCCGAAACTTTGGCTAAAAATATGCATCGTTTTGAGATGCAAGGTAAGCAAGTATGGGATTTTGCCGTAAAGGTATTACCTCTATCAATAAAAAAGGTAATAGAAGAGGCAGGCAAAACCATACAAGATATTGATTTAATTATCAGCCATCAGGCTAATATTAACATTATAAAAGTGAGCTTGGATAAGTTAGGTTTATCTATGGAAAAAACTTATACGAATATGGATCGTTATGGAAATACTTCCGGAGCATCAATACCTATCGCGCTGTCTGAAGCGCATCAAAAAGGTTTATTGAAAAAAGGTGACAATGTGGTGCTGGTTGGTTTTGGTGGCGGCTTATCATACGGAGCTGTTTATTTAAAGTGGGCTCTATAAAATTAGTAATTGAGTATAGTATTTAATCCTGCGCAGAAATCCCCCGGGCTTTAAGCCCGAGGAATGAATGTAATTGTGAATTTCTGCTTAGGAGGAAGCCTCAAGGTTTAGACCGGGGAGGCTTCACTTTGGAATTAAAATGAGTAAAAATTGTTTTTCGTGGCAACCAAATAAACCGGTATCTGAAGGTGCAAATATGTACCATAACGCCGTAGTGAATACATCCTGGTACAATGATAATTTAGAATATTTGACGGATATGGTAAAAGATATAGTAAAAACAAACGATATAATCGTTGATTTCGGGGCTGGCACTGGTGTATCGTCGTTGGTTTTATTAAATAGCCGCATTAAAGATTATAAAATATTTTTAGTTGATAATTCCCCTTCCTGGTTAAGCAAGGCTTATGAAATTTTAAAAGACAGGCCGAACGTAGACTTTTTTATTTTAGAAAAAAAAGATGGAAATTATTCAACATTAGCGCAAACTATCGGCAACGGAAAAGCTAATATAGTTATTTCCGCAAATACCTTCCATTTGGTTCCGGATTTAAATGTTGCGTTTAAAGGTATATATGATTCTTTGCAGAAAAAATCTACTTTTATTATGCAAAGCGGCAATATTACCAGAAAAGGCCGGGCAGCTGAGGTATTAATGATTGATGATACGGTTGAAAAAATTCACAATTTAGCGGTAGATATATTAAAAACCGATAAGAAATATTCTATCTATGCAAAAAATTTAAATAAATTAATCGAAGAAGGATATGCTCAACGAAAGATGATTTTTCCTGATCCACGTCCGGTTGAAATTTATATTAATGCATTGGAATTATCCGGTTTTAGATGCGATGGTTATACATATAAAGAAGTTAAGGTAAAATATACTGATTGGAAGAATTTTTTAAAGGTAAAAAGAATTCAGGCAGGAATTTTACCTGAAATTGGCGGGAAAAATCCTACCGAAAAAGAAATTAATATTCGGGATAGTGTTATTACTCAAGCAATTGACCAATTATTTATGGATATAAAAAGAAATAACAGCAAAGCAGACGAAAGCAGTTTTACTGCGGAGTGGGTATATATAAAATCTTTAAAAGAGGATTAGCTTGTAACAAGCATTTTTAGCGAGGTTTTTATGAAGAAAAAAGTAGTTTTTGTTTCCGGCGGAGATAAGGGTATAGGCCTGGCGATTGTAGAAAAAATGGCAGAAAATGATTATCAAGTTATTTCTACTTATAATGTAAATAAAAAAGGCGCAAAGTTGCTTGAAAATAAATATCAAAATGTTGAGTTTTTCCAGTGTAATGTGTTGAATTATATCCGGGTAAAAAATGTAATAAGGACAATATTAAAAAAATATAAAAATGTGGATATCGTTGTTAATAATTTAGGTGCATTTAAGGACCAATCATTTGTGAAGATGACTAAAAATAATTGGGATAATATTATCGATATAAACTTAAAATCCTTATACTATTTTACGCATGATTTTTTAAATGGAATGATTAAGAATAATTGGGGCAGGATTATAAATATTTCTTCTATCGCGGCTCAACAGGGTGGATTTGGTAAAACAAATTATTCCGCGGCAAAATCCGGGATGATTGGTTTTACTAAATCATTATCATTGGAGGTTGCGTCCAAAGGAGTTACGGTAAACGCTATAGCCCCCGGGGCAATAGATGCGGATATGTTTTGGGCTATACCGGAAAAATACCGCAAGCAAATTGTAGAGGCCATTCCTATGAAGCGTATCGGCCAGCCGCAAGAAGTTGCGGAGTTGGTTTATTTTTTATCGGGAGATAACGCCGCGTTTATTACGGGACAAATGTTGTCTATTAATGGGGGAGCCTATTAATGGATTTAGAGGTAAAAGTTTTTGACCCAAAAACTGGGATAGAACAACAAAGAAGATTATTCAAGGCGTGTTTTCCGGAAACCATAGGGACTGTTCTAGAGAAAGATTATTATTACGATTGGAAATTTCATCAAGCCTCTGATAATAAAGCCCTGTCATACGAATATGGGGCTTATTTTGATGGTAAATTAGTTGGCTATTATGGATGGGTCCCTGTTCCATATAATATTGAAGGCAAGGAAACGCGTGAGGTGATTGCCTGCGATGCCATGATTGATTCTTCTTTTCGCAAGAAAGGTATATTTTCAAAACTTGGATTTTATTCATTGGAGCAATTAAAATCTAATAAAATAGATTTTACTGTTGGATATGCTTTGCGGCCGGAAGTAATTCCGGGGCATTTGAAAGTAGGTTGGAAAATAGCTTTTGATTTGCCTTTCTACGCTAAAATATTAGATAGCCAAAGTGTCCTTAAGGCAAAAAAAATAGCTTTTTTAACCCCTATCGCTAATATACTTTTTAAAATATAT
>JBAYMZ010000109.1:0-5560 GCA_041663385.1 Candidatus Omnitrophota bacterium | reverse complement strand
CTTGAAAAATACTGTGCTCATTAAAGGAACTCAAATGAGTATAATTTATGAAGCTTTACAGAAAGTAGAGCGCGCCAAAGATAATGCGGTTTTGTCAAAGCCGAAAATTGGTGAGCAGGAAATTGTTCTATCTAACCCTAAACCAAACAACACAAGGGTTTTATTCTTGGCGTTATTTGCCGCCCTGCTTATTACCGCCATATTTATCGTACCCAGATATGCATATAAACCGTGGGTCAGGACAAATTTTAAGGTGCCGCAGATTCCCGCAGCAAGTTGGGTTCCCGAAGCAAAACCTGTTTCTGATAAGCCAATAAGTATACTTGACTCGCAGCCGCAAATAGAAGAGAAGCCGGTTTTTGCGACGTATCAGCTTCAAGGTATAGTTTACGATACGCAATTGCCGTCCGCTATTATTAACGGTAAAACTTTAAAAGTCTCTGATAGCGTTGATGGTTTTAAGGTAATGGAAATAACTCCTACCACCGTTAAATTAGTTAATCCCAACGACAATAACGAGATAAATCTTTCCTTTTGATCTCTTGCTATATACCCGGGCCTTAGGCCCATCTTTATGAGTAGGGCACCAGGCCACCCTGGTGGGTAGGCTTGAGGGATGAATACTTTTTTGGATAGAACAAATATATACTACATGTAATCGTCATTTATGCAAAAAAGCATGCCTGGTAAAACCGATATAAAAAATTTTACGCTGCCGGAACTTAAAAATTTGCTTATCGCGAATGATTTAAAACAATATCAAGCGCGCCAGATTTTTGGTTGGATATATGCAAAAAGAATAGAGGATTTTTCTGCAATGAGTGATATTTCCAAAGACACAAGGCGCTTGTTGGAAGAAAAATTCTATTTTTCTAAACTAAAGACCGTCAAAAATGAATTATCAAAAGATAAAACAGAAAAGTTCCTTTTCGCTTTGGAAGATAAAACTCAAGTTGAATCAGTTTTCATTCCGGAAACCGGCCGAAACACTCTTTGCGTATCAAGCCAGGTTGGCTGTAAATTTAACTGTAAATTTTGTTTAAGCGGTAAACTTGGGTTTAAAAGAAATCTTAAAAGCAGCGAGATAATAAACCAGTATTTAGAGGTTTCTGCCGCCTGCGCGCCTTTAAAAATAACCAATCTGGTTTTTATGGGTATTGGCGAGCCTTTGGATAATTTTTCTAACGTAACGAAAGCCATAGAAATATTGACAGAACCCGCCGGAATCGGTTTTAGTAAAAGAAGAATTTGCGTGTCTACCTGCGGCTTGGTTGAAGAAATAAAAATGCTTTCCAGGCTAAAACTTGGCATAAAGCTTTCCGTGTCGTTACATTCAGCGGATGATGCTGTGCGTTCGTCGCTTATGCCGGTAAATAAAAAATATCCCTTGAAAGAGTTAATCAATGCGGTTAGGGAATTTTCAAAATCTGAAACATATCCGGTTACTTTCGAATATGCCTTAATACAGGGGTTAAATACAGGCAAAGAAGACGCTTTTAAGCTGATTAAACTGGTCCGCGGATTAAATTGTAAAATTAATTTAATACCGTATAATGAGCACAGTATTTTTTCAAGCACGAAGTGCGCAGGGAAAATACTAGTGCGAATTACCCCCGAACGTAGTGAGGGGGGTAATGAGTCTTCCTTAAAGTTTGCCCAACCGTCGCCAGGCGATATAAGCCTTTTCTGCAGAGAATTAAAGAATGCGGGAGTTTTCTTTACTTTAAGAAAATCCCGCGGCCAGGACATAAGCGCCGCCTGCGGGCAGTTAGTAGCCGCATGGAGTTAAGTTAGCATGAACCAAAAAACAAAAAATATTTTCAAAACTTTTTTAAAGATAATTTTGTTCGCAGCTTTTATTCTTGTCATTATTTACTTGGGAATTATTCTTTCGGATAACATGGAGGAGATAAAAGCATTTTTAAAAAGCATACCATACACATATTCTTCGATAGCTTTTGTGGTATTGTATATCCTGGCTAATTTTGTTTTTTTTGCCGATATCAAAGATTTGCTTAAGCCGATAGGGGCCGTAATCTTTGGTGCCTATGTTAGCACTTTTCTTATATATATTGCGGAAATAGTAAATGCTTTTATATTTTTTAATTTGAGCAGAATACTCGGCATGAAGTTTGCTGAGAGGATAATGAAGGGTAAATTCCATAAATTTTATGAGAAGCTTTCTAATATAAGTTTCAGGTGGATATTTATCTTGCGTTTTGTCCCCTTGGTTCCTTTCAGGATTTTAGATGTTAGTTTTGGGTTGAGCAAAGTTTCTTTTAAAAAATATATCTGGGCGGTTATTTTTGGGTCACCTTTAAGGATATTCTGGATTCAGTTTATTCTTGCGGCAATCGGAGGGTTTTCTTTTGCGAAAATGATGGCATATTACCGGGAAAATACCCTTATTTCCATGCTTACGCTTGGTTATTTTGGAATTGCTGTGTTGATAGCTGTTAGAATAAAACGTAAATTAGCATAACTGGATATTTTCTATAGTTATTTAAGAACGGATTCAAACGGATTGTTACGGATGTCACGGATAGAACTTAATGGTTATCCGTTGCATCCGTAACAATCCGTGACATCCGTCCTTAAAAAAAATGGGTAAATTGTATAAAATAAAGGAGCATATTTAATGAGAGAAATATTTTTCAAACTTCCAAAAGGTTTTGTTGAGAAGCTGAGCAAAATATATCCTAATCATTTTCAGGATGTGCTTAACACTTTTCTTTTAAAAAAACCAACATCGTTTAGGATAAATTATCTTAAAACGGATTTAGTTAGTTTGAGAAAAGATCTTCTTAGGGAGGGGGTAAGTTTTAAAGAGTTGCCGTTTCCCAAGGGGGCTTTTCTTGCAAGAATTCCGTTACGTGAGCTGCAGCAAACAGCGGTTTATCAAAGCGGGTCAATCTATGTGCAAAATGTATCAAGCATGCTTGCGCCGATTGTGCTTTCCCCGCAGAATGGCGAGAAAATACTTGATTTGTGCGCCGCGCCAGGCGCAAAAACAACGCAAATAGTTTCTTTGGCTCCGAGCGCCGAGGTAATTGCTTTTGAAAAAGAGCACATACGCCATTGTAAGCTTGAGGCAAACTTGAAAATTCAGGGAGCAAATAACGTGCAAACTTTTGCTCAGGATGGCTTCTGGGCCAGGAAGAAGTTTCCTGAATATTTTGATAAGGCGCTTGTGGATGCGCCTTGCTCCGCGGAGAGCTTATTTGATCTTAATAACCCGAGAAGTTATAAATACTGGAATGAGAGAAAAGTTAAAGAGCTTATGCACAAACAGAGGTCTTTGCTGCATTCAGCTTTTTTTACTTTAAAAGAAGGCGGCATGCTGGTGTATTCTACCTGCACATTTTCTCCGGAGGAGAATGAGGATGTCGTGGATTGGTTTGTTAGCAAATTTAAAGATAGGATTGAAGTCGTGCCGATAGAAATCCCTTTAAACAACACGTTTAAGGGGCTGGTTCGCTTTAATAATAAGAATTTTGATCCAGTTTGCCGTTTTGCAAGGCGAATTATGCCTAATGAGTTTATGGAAGCTTTTTTTATCGCGAAATTTAAGAAAATTGGTCCATGATTATAAAGTAACCAAAGACAATAAAAAAGGGCGCATTTTGAGATGCGCCCTTTTTTATGTGATAACTGTATTCAATTTAAAGCATTTCTTTTAAGTCTTTCGAAGCCTTAAAAGCGACTTTCTTTTTCGCGGAAATCTGAATTGCTTCGCCTGTTTTTGGGTTTCTTCCCATTCTGGCTTTCGTTTCTTTTACCTTGAATGTACCAAAACCTGAGATAGCTACTGGATCTTTCTTCTTAAGAGAACCTCTGATAGCATCAAAGATTGCCTCTACCGCTTCCTGGGCTTCTTTCTTTGTGCTGGTGTTCTTTGAGACAACCTCGATTAATTCTGCCTTGTTCATCTAGTCACCTCCTGACTTTTTAGTAAAAAAGTTAATATTTTCAACCACTTGCAATATTGTATAACCTAAGAGTTTCTTGTCAAGAGATTTTAAATTCTGCTTATTTTATAAGGCTTTCTATGCGAAACCGCGATTTTATCGCTTGCCTTAAACTTTCCGCCTAAAAGATAAGATAAATATAGATTTTCATACGGAAACATTAGGCTTATAATATCTTCCATGATTATAACCAAAAAAGAGTGGGACATAATATCAAATCAAAAAAAAGACAGTGTTTTCGAATTAAAATTGGATTTTGGGCTGACGAAAATCCAGGCGCGTAAAACTTCAGATAAGATAGTGTTTGGCAGCGGTTTAGCGATTAGCCTTGAGACAAAAGTAAAAGAAAATTTTTGCTACTGCATAGAAGGCCAAGCCCTTGTCCCTATTGCTTATTTTTCTGAAATCACAAATAAGTTTTATAAGCTTACTCCGACTGATGATTGGCCGACTATTTCAATTAGTTCTGTTCCGATGCATAAATTAAGTTCTCCCAAAAAAGACACAGAGGGTAAAATGGAATTGTTGAAGCCGTACGGCCTAGTTCTGGATACCTGTATGGGCCCGGGTTACAGCGCGATTATGGCAGCGAATTCTGCTAAAAAAGTTATTACTTTTGAAAAAGATGAAAATATACTAGTGATAGCAAAACAAAATCCTTTATCCGCAGCCTTATTTTCTAAAGAAAACATAGAGGTTAGGATGAAAGATGTATCCGAAGGCATAAAAGAGTTTAGTGGTGGCTATTTTGATTGCATAACACATGATCCGCCTACTTTTAAGCTTGCTCCGGAGCTTTTTGGCACCCCATTCTATAAAGAGCTTTACAGAGTGCTTAAAGAAAAAGGCAGGCTTTTCCATTACACTCCGCTTTATAAAGTAAGCCATGGTTACGATTTTCCTTCAAAAATAAAGAAAAAACTTATCGAGACAGGGTTTAAGTTTGTTGATTTTTCTAAAGACGCCGGAGGTATACTTTGTACAAGATAGATCTTGAGAAAGAGAGGGATTTGTTAGACCGGCAGATAACTTTTTTCCATTTCAAAAAAGCAGAGAAGAAAATTAATAAATGCCTAAAAGTTGCTGAAAAAAGAAAAGATTATTTTTATTTTTTTTACTTTACGGCACAAAGATTCATCATACAGGAAGATTTTGTCAAGGCGCTAAGGTATTTGGAGTTATGTTTAAAAACTCAGGCAGATGACGGTTATAGTTATAATGAAAAAGCGATTTGCCTTGCGGAATTAAAAAGATATACCGAGGCGCTTGCCTGTTTTGATAAAGGAATAAGCCTGGCGGACTATAAAGTTTCTTTGTACCACAATAAGGGGTGGTTGTTAAATTCTCTGGGTAAGTTCAGGCAGTCAATAATATGTTTTGAAAAAGCTTTAGAATTGGAAAGTAACCGGGTTGAATCGATTTTTAGCCTCGGTGATAGTTACTCCCATCTGGGAGATAATATCAGAGCAAGCAAGTATTTCAATCGGGCGCTTGGGCAAGTTAAAAGTAAAAGTTCGTATATCTATAAGGAAATTAAGAAACGACTAAGTTAGCAAAGCTTGTATCGTTTGCGTTAATCGGTTGAGGTTGCG
>JBAYMZ010000108.1:0-5592 GCA_041663385.1 Candidatus Omnitrophota bacterium | reverse complement strand
CTAAATATGAGCAACCAGAGAAAAAATTATTTTATCGACAAGAATTTCCAGCTTAAATTTATATTAAAATTCTGTATCATTGTTGTTGTTGCTTCTTTGGCAATCGGCGGATTGCTGCTTTATTTAGCAAGCAATTCCACGACCGTTGCTATTGAGAATACAAGGGTTACGGTAAAAACAACCGCAGATTTTATTTTACCGTTTATCATCCAGACTCTGCTTCTGGTTACCGCGTTTAGCGCGATTTGCGTAGTTTTTCTTACGCTTTTTGTCTCGCACAGCATCGCTGGGCCTTTATACAGGCTAAAAAAAGAAATCGAAAAAATTTCCCAAGGCGATCTTACGGCAAATTTTCAAGTTAGGACAAATGACCAAATGAAAAGTCTGGCTGTGTCATTAACGATTATGTCGGATTATTTAAAAGGTAAACTTGCTTCTTTCAAAAAAGAAATTAGCGAATTGAATAAGGATATTGAAAATCTTCCGGAAGGCGCGAAGCAAAAGATAGAGGCTAAATTAAAAACCATAGAGTCAATAATAAATAATTTCAAAGGTGTATGACAAAATTTTCGCCGCGCGTAAAATACCAAAAACTTTTTTTGCCATTTTACCTGGTTGCGCTATGCGCTCTCACTTATATATTTGGCGCGTTGAGTTACGCAGAAACAGTTGAAACAAAATATTTTACTGTTTTACTTTGTCCCGATTGCAGCGCGGCCGAATTCGCTAAAAAAATAAATTCCGAAAGTTCCATCCGGTTTGAAACTTACAGAGAACCCGGGCCGGATATCAAATCAATAATCGAAGCTGATGTTGACGCGTTGTATCTTGAGGTAGGCGATGTTTTGGATATGCAGCTTGACAGCTATCATGGTAAAATAAATGTCCACCCGGACAATATCACTGTCAGCAAAATAGCTTTTGGTGATGTTCAAATAATCGAAAGCCCATTACCGTCCATATATGTTCCATCGCAAAACACTATTCATGTTTCGCTCAAAGACGTAAGTGCCGGAATGTTGGCGCACGAAATGGCTCACGCGTTAATTTCAAATTATTTTGTTGTCGCCCCGCCGCCCAAGGTTCAGGAGATTCTTGCCGGGTATGTTGAGTATTCTGTCAGAAAGAGAGCGGGGAGTTTACCTAGAAATCGGTAGAAAGCACAATAAACGTTTTAATGAATCATTTAAGAACGGATTCACGCCTGCCTATCGGCAGGCAGGGATGGTTACGGATGTCACGGATAAAACTTGATGATTATCCGCCTGAATCCGTAACCATCCGCGACATCCGTCCTTAAAAAAGTGGTAAAACCCTAGTTAATGTATTCTTGACTTTTATCTTTTAATATGTTATATCTAAATAAATTTTGTAACAATGGCCTTAATTAAAGAATTTGGTTTCATAGATATTGTTCTCTTAAGTCTTTGTCTTCTAATCATTTATGAAGCCTTGTCAAGAGGGTTTCTTTTAGAAATTCTAAAATTCATCGGAGTATTTTTTAGCGCGATATTTTCTTTCCATCTCTATCCTTTTTTAGCCGCGGGCATATCTGGGAAGCTGCCGTTCTTAGCAAAGGATTGTTCAAAATTTGCAGCCTTCTGTTTACTGTTTTTTCCAACCATCTTTACGTTTGGCATCTTATGCAGGATACTTGGGTCACTTTTTAAGCGGGAAGAAATTTCTTTTTTGGAGAAAACGCTAGCTGTATTTTTTGGTTTAATAAGGATTTTATTTTTATCAAGCATAGTTGTTTTCCTCATTTATCTTTTTCCCGCCAGAAATAATTTTTTTACCAAGGGGATTTCCAAGGAATTTCTAAAAAACATTGCCCCAAAAATTTACCTGGTTTCAATAAAATCCTATAAAAAAATCAAACCAAATTTTAACGCCAATGAGGAGGTAGAGAAACTCTATGAGATTAAAAGCGATATATCAGGAAATAGTAAAAAAGGGAATTGAAGCGGATATCCGCAGTAAGAGTGAAATCGAATGCGCGCTGAGAGAAAAAAAAGAAGCTTATGATAGACTAGATAAAAATAAAAAAGAATATTTTGATTTAGATTCAATAGCTAATCCTTTCGCGGATACGCGTATACTTAACGGTGAAGACCAAGCAGATATAAAATCAATTATTGTCGGCGTAGATGTGGATGAAGCCGAAATACTGCTTGTGGATACTCTAAAAATCCGAGGCACAAAAATAGACCTGGTTATTTCTCATCATCCCTGTGGCCGCGCCTGGGCAAATTTTTATGAAGTTATGGATTTGCAAATTGCCGCTTTTAACAGTGAGGGCGTGTCTTTGAGCGTTTCGGAAAATTTGTTAAATGAAAGAAAAGCGGAAGTCAACCGGCGGGTTCACGCGGCAAATCACCAGAAGATGGTTGATATATCAAAGTGGCTAAACATTAATCTTTTATGCATGCACACACCCTGCGATAATCTCGCGTATCAATATGTTAAGAAATCAATGGATAAAGAAAAACCCCAAACTCTCGGAGCAGTAGTTGATATTTTAGAGGGCACGTTTGAGTATCAGGAATCAGCAAAGAATAATAATCCCGTGACAATAACTATCGGAAGCAGAAATTCCAAATCTCGCCGTATACACATTGATTTTACCGGCGGCACCGAAGGCCCGGTTAATATTTATGAAAAGTTAGCCGCCTCCGGGATAGACACGATAATTGCCATGCATCAATCAGAAGAGCATTTTAAAAAATGCCGGGAATGTAATATTAATGTTATTGTGGCCCCGCATATCGCGTCTGATAATTTGGGCATTAATATTATGCTTGATCATTTGGAAAGCAAAGAGAAGTTTAAAATATACGAATTCGGCGGATTCCGTAGATTCTCACATAAGGGAAAATAAAAAGAAGTTTGAAGATAGAAAATTGAGGATAGAAAATGGATTTATTTTTTGTCTATCTTCACCCTTCTAACTTCTATTTTCTATTTTTAATCTATATAATATGATTCCCCAAGCTTTTATCGACGAAATACAGACAAGAACAGATATTGTTGAAATAATTTCCGGCTACATTCCGCTAAAGCGGGCCGGCAGGAATTTTAAAGCCTGCTGCCCATTTCATGGAGAAAAAACCCCTTCCTTTATGGTCAGCCAGCAAAAACAGATTTTTCATTGTTTTGGCTGTAATGAAGGCGGCGGAGTAATCCAATTTCTCATGCTGCATGAGAAAATGACTTTTGTTGAGGCGGTTGAAACTCTTGCCAAGCGCCTGGGGCTTACCATGCCCACCATGAGCCAGGAAAAAGACCGGTTTAAAAATATTCTCTATGATTGCCTCAATGAAGCATCAATATTTTTTTATAACAATCTTATCGAAGATAGAAATTCCGCTGCCGCGCAAATGTATTTGACAAAACGAGGTATCGGAGTAGAAGTGATAAAACAATTTCGTTTAGGATATTCTTTGGGCAGAACCACACTCATAGAGTATATGCGCAATAAAAATTTTACTTTGCAGGCGCTTGAAAAAGCCTCTCTTGCCGTTAGCGGCGGCCAGGGCTACAGGGATTTATTCCGTGAACGGATAATGTTTCCTATCTTTGATGTGCGTTCGCGCGTAATTGCTTTTGGCGCAAGGACAATAAGCACAGCCGACAATATTCCTAAATACATAAATTCAATCGAAAGCCAGCTCTATTCCAAACGTGAACAACTTTACGGCCTTAATTTTTCAAAAGATGAAATTGTAAAACTTGATGAAGCAATTGTTGTAGAAGGGTATCTTGATATGATTGTCCCTTTTATGCATGGAATAAAAAACATTGTTGCTTCATCAGGAACAGCTTTAACGGTTGAACAAATCAGGCTGCTTAGGCGCTATACGCAGAATATAATTTTAGTTTTTGATTCTGATAAGGCCGGCCAAATGGCGACGCTCCGTGCCCTTGATTTGCTGCTGGAAAATGATTTAAAGGTAAAGGTGCTGCGTATTCCTGAAGGCTATGATCCGGATTCTTTAGTCCGGGCCAAAGGCAAAGATTTTATGCTTAATCTACTTAAAGAGAAAAAAGATTTTTTTGAATTTAAAATGGATATTTTAAGGAATATGTATGATGTTGAGTCTATTTCCGGGAAAACAAAAATTGCCCAGGAAATATTTGCTACTCTTAATAAGTTAAACAGTGAAATAGAAAAATATGAGTACATAAAAAAGCTTTCCCCCTATTTAAAGGTTAAAGAGGAAATCCTGATTGCCGAATTTAAGAAAGGTTTTTCAAAAAAAGAGATAAAAAACCAAAATGTGCCCGCGCGCCGGAATAATGAGCCTTTTCCGATTACAGAAAAAATCCTTTTAAAATGTATGTTTTCCAACAAAAAGGCCTTTCCTCTTATAAAAAAGAACTTAAATGAGGAAGATTTCACCTTTGATCTCGCAAAAAGAACTGTATCTTATTTTTTTAGGAACTATAATGGTGAAGGCGTGGATTTGTCTTCCCCGGGGATTACCGCCTCTATCGACGATAAAGAAATCAGCGCGTTTATCGCCAAGATTATTATGGATGATGATATACCGCAGGACGCGGAGCTTTTTAAAAGCAGCGTGATTAAATTGCGTCAAATCCGCGGCAGAAATATGAAGGTAAAACTAAGAGAAAACATAAGAGAAGCCGAGGCAAGCGGAGATAAAGAAAAGTTAAAAGTTTTAATAAATAGATTTAACAAAATAACGAGCGAGGTAAAAGATGCATAAGAAAAAAGTTTTAGAACGAAGTATTGAGCAATTAGTTGAGCTGGGTAAGAAGAAAGGGTACCTTACCTATGATGAGATAAACCATTTTCTTTCCGAGGAAGTGGTCAGCGCGGAAGAAATGGATGTTGTTTTTGAACAGCTTGATAATCAAAATATAAGCGTTTTAGAATCAGCTGAGGTTGAGGAGTGGGAGAGAGAAAAAGAAAAGAAAGAAGTTCACGTCGTATCGAGCCCCGTAGATGATCCGGTTAAGATGTATCTTAAGCAAATGGGCCAAATTCCTTTGCTTACCCGCGAAGAAGAGGTGAGGCTTGCCAAAGAAATTGAAAGCCGGGAAGAAGTTTTGCGCGATGAAATTTTTTCAACCGTAATCGCTAAAGACGCGTTCCTTGAAATTTCGCAAAAACTTTTTATAGATGAGCTAAATGCCGATGATTTTGTTAAGGGCGAAATTAAAAATAAAGAGCGTGAAATTGCGAGAATTAAGAAATTATACAGCAAGTTGGTAAGAGTAAAAAACATAGACCTTCAGAAAAAGGTGCTTGAAGAGTTTAATTTTACGATAGTAATAATTGAACAGATAATTTTAAATATTCAGTCGATTTACCGGGAAATAGAAAAAACAAACCGTAAACTTGGCACGGTTCATGGCCGCGGTGCCAGTGAAGAAAAACGCAAGCTTTCGCGTGAAAAAAGAGCGCTGATAAAAAAGATTGGGTTTGTGGAAGAAGAGATGAAGGGCAAGATCCGGCTTATTCTTGAAAAGCAGAGGCTTTACAATGAAGCCAAAAGAACACTTGTGGAAGCAAACCTCAGGTTAGTTGTGAGTATCGCGAAAAAATATGTCAACCGAGGGCTTTCTTTT
>JBAYMZ010000107.1:0-5623 GCA_041663385.1 Candidatus Omnitrophota bacterium | reverse complement strand
TTGAAATGGTTAAAGATGATTTCACAAAAGAAAGAGCCAAAATGTCTGTTTATGTACTTGTTTCTACCATGAAACTTCTTCACCCGGTTATGCCGTATATAAGCGAAGAAATATTCCAATTGTTAAAAGAAAATTTATTTATTAAAGCTGAAAGTAGTATTGTTATTTCTAAATGGCCTGAAAGCGTAACCGTAAAAGGCACCACTGAGGAGATTAAAACAATAAACGCGCTTTTAGCGACAATTAAAGAAATAAGGAATATAAAAATAGATTTAGGTTTGGGCCAGAAAAAAGTGAGCTTAACGGTAAAGACTAAAAAAGAAAATCAAGTTTATTGGCAAAAATATGACGTTTGGATAAAACGGCTTGCTTTTCTTGATGCTATTAATTTTAATGATAAACTTGGAAGAATTGTTTTTAAGAATGAATTTTGGGAACTTGATTTGGGAGTAGAAGAATTAGATATAAAGAATTTTATGATTTCTCTTGATAAGAAGATAAATAGCTTGCAGAATGTTTGTAGTAAAGTTTCCGGTAGGCTAAGTAATGATAATTTCTTAAAGAATGCCGCGCTAGATGTTGTTGAGGATGAAAAAAATAAATTTAAAGAGTTATCCAGCCAATTAAAGCGGCTCGAGGAGTTAAAAAATGCGTTTAAGTAGGGATATTCGTTTAATTATTAAAAGGGGCCTGCAGGAAGATATCGGGCATGAAGATATAACCACGCTATTTACCATACCTTATCATTTTAAAACCGAGGCTGAAATTATCGCCAAAGAAGATGGCGTGTTATGCGGCATAAACATTGCCAGGGCTGTTTTTGAAGAGCGTTACCGGAACATATTCTTTAAAGCTTTGAAGAAAGACGGTGATTCGTTTAAGGCCGGCGACAGAATAGCTTATATAAGGGGTGATGCAAGAATAGTTCTTTCCGCGGAACGCGTCGCGCTTAACTTTTTATCTTTATTTTCCGGTATTACCAGTATAACTGCGAAGTTTGTAGCGCAAACCAAAGGTACAAATGCCAAAATACTTGATACGAGAAAGACTACTCCCGGTTTAAGGGTTTTGGAGAAATATGCCGTAAAGGTCGGTGGCGGTTATAATCACAGGAAAAGCCTTGGTGATGCCATTCTCATGAAAGATAACCATTTGATGGCCGGTAAATTTATACGTGAAGATGGCCGGCTTGATGAAATACGCATGGCAAAATGCATTTCCTATCTGCGAACCATTCCGTCGATGAAAATTGAAATAGAAATTGAAAGCTTTGAAGATTTTAAGGCGATTGTGAAATATAAACCCGACGTCATTATGCTGGATAATTTTAATATTGTCGGCATGCGCAAAGCGGTAAAATTTAGAAATAAATACTTTTCTAAAGTTAAGCTTGAAGCTTCCGGCGGTGTTCGCCTCGAAAATGTCAGAAAAATCGCCAAAAGCGGAGTAGATTTTATTTCCATAGGAAGCTTGACCCACTCACCAAAAGCAATTGATTTCTCGTTAGAGATAATTACAAATACTAAAAAAGGCTGAGGTTAAGGCTTAGGGTTTAATTTCAACCTCAACCTCAGCCCCAACCTTAACCTTTTTCAATATGGAAAGATTCAAATTAGAAAGCAAGTTCAAGCCCACCGGTGACCAGCCGCAGGCGATAAAATTATTAACTGAAGGCGTAAAAAAAAGAAAACCTTTCCAGACGCTTCTTGGCGTAACCGGTTCAGGAAAAACCTTTACTCTTGCTTGCGCGATAGAACAGCTTAACCGTCCGGTGCTTGTGATTTCCCACAATAAAACTTTAGCCAGCCAACTTTACGCGGAATTTAAAGAATTTTTTCCGCATAATGCGGTTGAATATTTTGTTAGTTATTACGATTATTATCAGCCGGAAAGTTACATACCACAAACTGACACTTATATCGAAAAAGATTCCGCTATAAATGATAAGCTGGATCGTCTCAGGCTTTCAAGTACCAGTTCTCTTGTTTCCCGCCGGGACACCATAGTGGTTTCTTCGGTATCTTGTATTTACAACCTTGGTTCGCCTGAAGATTATATGGGCCTTACGCTTTATTTGAAAAAAACTGATACGATTTCTCTGGATACTTTTTCAAAGCGGCTGGTTTCTATCCAATATGAACGAAATGATTTTGATTTTAAACGAGGATCTTTTCGCGTCAAAGGGGACACAGTTGATGTCTTTCCGGCTTATAAAGAAAACGGGATAAGAATAGAATTTTTTTCCGATACAATCGAAAGAATTTATGAATTTAATCCTTTAACCGGAGAGAAAATAAGTGATTTAGATAATCTGGGGCTATATCCGGCAAAACATTTTATTATGGAGAAAGAAAAAATGGAGCCGGCTCTAAAAACTATTAAATGGGAGTTAGAGGAGCGGTTGGCATTTTTAAAAAAGAACGGAAAAATTCTTGAAGCCCAGCGCTTAAACAGCCGCACGATGTATGACCTTGAGATGCTTAAAGAAATGGGCTATTGTCATGGTATAGAAAATTATTCAAGACATTTATCCGGCCGGCCGCCTAGCTCACGGCCATATTGTCTCCTGGATTATTTTCCTGAAGATTCTTTTGTGATTATTGATGAAAGCCATGTAAGTATTCCTCAGATAAGAGGCATGTATGAGGGTGATAAGTCACGGAAACAAACTTTGGTGGAATATGGTTTTCGTTTGCCTTCTTGCCTTGATAACCGGCCCTTAAAGTTTGATGAATTCATGGCTTTTAAAAAACAAACTGTATTTGTTTCAGCAACTCCTGCTGATTTTGAAAGAAAATTATCCGGCAATGAAATTATTGAACAAATTATAAGGCCTACCGGGCTTCCTGACCCGGAAATAGAAGTAAGGCCTACGAAGGGCCAGATTGAAGATTTAATTAAGGAAATTAAAAAAAGAGCGAAGCAAAAAGAGCGAACGCTGGTTACAACTCTCACCAAAAGGATGGCTGAAGAATTAAGTCAATACCTTAAAGAGAGTGGGGTGAAAGCTGCTTATCTTCATTCAGAGATTGAAACTTTGGATCGGGTGAGAATACTTAAAGAATTACGGATGAAAAAGGTGGATGCACTTATCGGTATAAATCTCTTAAGGGAGGGGCTTGATTTACCGGAAGTTTCATTGGTGGCAATACTGGATGCTGATAAAGAGGGGTTTCTTCGTTCGGCAACTTCGCTGATACAGGTTGCCGGCCGCTGTGCCCGTAACATAAACGGATTAGTAGTAATGTATTCTGATACAATGACAAAGTCAATGCAACAGGCGATTAGTGAGAGCAGTAGGCGAAGAAAAATTCAGCTTGAATATAATAAAAAGAATAAGATAACGCCGACGAGTATAGTGAAAGCCATAAAAGAAGGCCTTGAGATATATACGGAAGAGGAAGGGAAATTGAACTATCGTTTGGATTTAAGTGAAGGCGAGCTTGATAAAAGAGAAATTATCGGCCAGCTTGAAAAAGAAATGTATATTGCCGCGAAAAATCTTCAGTTTGAGAAAGCGGCGCAGATGCGCGATAAGATAAGCGAATTAAAAGAAGCCTTGAAAATAAAATAACCAAGATACAAGATACAATAATCAAACAATAAACAAATTACAATGAACAAATTACAAACAAATCACAATACCAAAATTACAATACACAAACATTCTTTTGTAAATTTGGAATTGTCTATTGTGTATTGTTTGTAATTTGTGATTTGTTTATTGTAATTTATTTGTACCTTGTATCTTGGTTATTGTTTATTTGTAGAAATAAATTTTACTCAATACCAATGTATATTAAAATCGTAAAGCTCCAAACTGTAGATTCAACGAATAATTATGCTGCCAGGCTTGCTGAGCAAGGCGCAAAAGAAATTACGGTTGTAATGTCTAAGGAGCAATCAAAGGGTAAAGGCCGAATGGGTAAGTATTGGACATCTCCTTTAGGTAAAGGAGTATACGCGTCCTTTGTTTTTAGGCCCGCAGTCAGCCTGAAAGACATATATTATTTTCCTTTGATGTTTTCTTTGGCGGTGGCGCGCCTGCTTTCCCAAAGTTTTAAAGAAAAAGAAGATGTTGGCAAACATCCGCAAATTAAGATAAAATTACCCAATGATGTAATGCTTTGCGGAAAAAAAGTTTCCGGTATCCTGGTTGAAGTAAAAACTACCGGAAAAAAAATTGATTTTGTAATTGTCGGAATGGGCGTAAATGTAAATAGCACGAAAGCGGAATTACCGCCAAAAGCAACGTCTCTTTATCTTGAGACAGAAAAAAAGTATAATCTGGAAGATATTTCGAAAAGTTTAATTAGAGAAGTTATGATAGTTTATGACGAATTTAAAAAAGGAAAGATTAAACGAATTCTTGAAGAAGCCTTGGCTTATCAAAGGTTGAAATCGATAAACGCCATGGAAGAAATTTTTTTGAAGGAAACAAAAGAGAGGGAGGCTGTGCATTTAATATGATTGTTGTCGATGTGGGCAATACAAGTTTGCATTTTTATTGGGTAAAGAAAAATAAAATCTTGCGCACAAAAGAAATCAGTACGCATAATGCAAGTGAGCATTCTGTATCTAAAATTATCAATGGGATAGCAGAAGAAAATATTATTGTTTGTTCGGTGGTTCCCCGTGTTACGGATATTTTTAAAAAGCTAAAGAAGAAGCTTCCGCGAATAAATATACATATTGTCGGAAAAGATATAAGAGTTCCTATCAAATGCTTCTACAATAAAAAAAGTGTAGGTATGGATAGGGTGGTAGGCGCTTATGGAGCAAAAAAGATTTATCGGAACGCGCGAATAGTAATAGATTTTGGAACCGCAATTACCTTTGATATTTTGTCTAAAAATGGAGATTATGAGGGTGGATTAATTCTGCCCGGCATAGGTTCCACTTTAAAAGTTTTGTCTTCCTGTGCCCTTCTTCCCAAAACAATAAAATTAGAAAAAACTAAAATTGCTATTCCGCGTGACACACGGGAAAGTATTTATAAAGGGTTAGATGAGGGTTTTTCTTCGATGATAAATCATCTGGTAGAAAAGTATAAAAGAATGCTTAAACTGCCAGCTTCGAATAGAATAATAATTACCGGAGGGGATGCCAGATTTATTTTACCTGGCCTTAAATTCCGCCATCAGTACGAACCTTTTCTTGTGGCAAAGGGTTTAAGTAAACTTAGTGAGATCCTGCCCAGATAATTTTCCTATCATAACCAAATTTTTTTCTTGACAAGAAAGTTTCTTTGCATAAAATGCTTTAGCACTCTAAGGGTTAGATTGCTAATCGAGTAATACGTAAGTTTACTTAAAAAATACAGGTTTATTAAAGGAGGTGTTCGTATGAAGCTCAAACCATTGGGAGACAGAGTAGTGATTAAGCCATCAGAATCAAAAGAACAATCAAGCGGCGGTATTTTGCTTCCTGAAACAGCTAAAGAAAAACCACAGGAAGGTAAAATTGTTGCTGTTGGCACAGGCAAGAAAACTGATGACGGCAAAGTAGTTGCACTTTCGGTAAAGGTTGGAGATCTTGTTTTATATGGAAAATATTCCGGCACAGAGATAACCGTTGATGGCGAAGAATATTTAATGGTCAGAGAAGAGGATATTTTAGCTAT
>JBAYMZ010000106.1:0-5673 GCA_041663385.1 Candidatus Omnitrophota bacterium | reverse complement strand
CTGCCTGCTGCATATTATGCGTAACAATAACTATTGTATACTCTTTTTTTAATTCAAGAAGTAATTCCTCAATCTTTCTGGTGGAAACGGGATCAAGGCTCGCGCATGGCTCATCAAACAAAAGCACTTCCGGTTCAACTGAAAGCGCGCGCGCAATGCACAAACGCTGCTGCTGGCCGCCGGAAAGCCTTAAAGCGCTGTCATTCAAGCGATCTTTTACTTCCCCCCACAAAGCTGCTTTTTTAAGCGACTCTTCGACCTTACTCTGGATAAATAATTTATCTTTAATACCGTTTACTTCAAGGCCGTAGCTTATATTCTGAAAAATAGTTTTTGGGAAAGGATTGGGTTTCTGGAATACCATGCCAACACGCCGCCTCAAGCTAACCACATCGATTGCCGGATTGTAAACATCCTCTCCATCCAAATGGATGTTTCCTTCAAGCCGACTGCTGGTGATTAGATCGTTCATGCGGTTAAGCAGCCGGATGAATGTGGATTTACCGCAGCCAGAAGGCCCGATTAACGCTGTTACTTTATTTTCGTAAATGTCTAAACTGATGTTTTTTAGCGCCCTGGTTTTGCCGTAATAGAAATTTACATCTTTTGCTTTAATGCGTATTTTGTTGTTTTCCATAATATTGATGTTTGAGCTCCCCATTTTTTTATTTTAAGGACGGATGCCACGGATTGCTGCGGATTCATACGGATAATCCTATGGATTTTATCCGTGACATCCGTAACCATCCGTTCTTATCCGTTCTTCAATAATCATAGATTTTTATTTCCATTATTGATTGTTTTACATAAAGTTATACAAAATATCTTTAAACTTTGGGGAATATTCGATATTCATGATAAACTCTTTGTTTTTTGCCGGATAATTATTGCAATACTTGAAACCGAAAGAACTAAAATAAGTAATATAAGCGCGCATCCATAAGCAATTTGCGTTTGCGCTGCCGGATGCGTTCCTTCAGTCATAAGCGCATAAATATGATAAGGCAGAGCCATCACTTCTGAAAATACCGACTTGGGGTATCCGCGCATATAAAAAGTTGCTGCGGTAAAAAGAATCGGTGCGGTTTCTCCGGCTACCCGGCCGATACTCAAAATAACCCCCGTAAGAATACCCGGTAAAGCGGTTGGCAGGACGATTTTTTTTATTGTCTGCCAATGAGTTGCTCCTAACGCCAGAGAAGCTTCTCTAAGCGAGTGCGGGACAGCTAAGAGAGATTCCTGGGCGGCAGAAATTATCGAAGGCAGTATCAATATGCCAAGCGTAAGGCTGCCGGACAATATCGATACGCCAAACCCAAAAAATTTGACAAACACAGCAAGGCCAAATAAACCAAAAACAACCGATGGAACTCCGGCAAGATTATTAATGCTTATACGGATTATGTTAACCACGATGCTTTTTGGGCTATACTCACAAAGATATATTGCGCAAGCAAGCCCTAAGGGTATGGCCAAAATTAGTGAACCAAGAGTTAGATAAAGCGTACCTACAATTGCAGGTGCAACACCGCCTTTAGTCATTGCGGCCCTTGGCACTTGAGTTAAAAACTCCCAGGAAATTGCCTTTATTCCTTTTGCAATAATAAAATAGACAATGCTTCCGAGAAAAAAAAGCACAATGAGCATGGATAATCCTAAAAGAAAAAAACCAACCTTTTGAGTAAGTTTTCCGTTAGATTTTTTTGCCGGAAATTTTATTTTAGTTATCTGCTCAAAAGCTTTCTCTATCGAATAAGATGATTTAATTGACGCTAATTGTGTATTTCCATTCATATCTTTACCCGCTAAGCCCAAGCTTAAGCCTGAATTTTCTGCTTATCATCTCAGCAATAATATTAAATATAAAGGTAATAAAAAAAAGTATCAGCCCTATAGCGAATAACGCGTGGTAGTGATAACTTCCCATCGCAGCCTCACCCATTTCAGCCGCAATTGTCGCGGTCATGGGCCGCACAGGCGCGAATAGATCACTTAGCTTACTTGGAATAATTGCCGCACCTCCGGCTGCCATAAGCACTGTCATGGTTTCTCCAATAGCTCGACTCATTCCAAGAATTATTGCGGTTGATATCCCAGAACCAGCGGCAGGAATGACAACTTTTATTAATGTTTGCCATCTATTGGCACCAACCGCCAAGGAAGCTTCTTTGAAACTTTTCGGAACATAGCTTAACGCGTCTTCAGCAATGCTGCATACAGTAGGAACAGCCATGATCCCCAGGATTACACTTGCGGTAAATGCACAAAGGCCAACCGGAATATGCAAAAGTTTTTGCAAAAAAGGCGCCATCATGCTCATTGCAAAAAATCCAAAAACTATTGAAGGTATGCTGGCTAAAATTTCTATCGTTGGTTTTAGAATAGCTCTTTGTTTTGGCCCTGCTAATTCATGTATATATAAAGCGCTTCCTATACCTAAAGGCACGCATACGAATAAAGCGCCGATTGTAACTAATACCGATGCCAGGATAAGAGGCAAAATTCCAAACTCTGGAGGTTCGTAAGTAGGATACCAGGCTTTACCAAAGATAAAATCGAAAAATTTTACTTTTTGAAAAAGCGGCAAACTTTCTTTAAAGAGCACTATGGTAATACCGGTTAAAAAAAGTAAAGAAGCAAACGCAAGTACGGTAAAGGCCCATTTATATATCTTTTCTTTCATGTTTTTTCCAGAAAAAAGCCAGTGTTAGAAGATAGAAGGGCGAAGATAGAAAATAGATGCATATCTTGTTTTTATCTTTCACCCTTCTATTTTCTATCCTCTATCCTCAATGATCCGCTACTTGTATTTACTTAAGCCCTACGTACCCTTGTTCGTCAGCTATTTTTTGCCCTTTTTCACTTAAAACAAAATCAATAAACTCTTTAACCGCCCCCTGTGGCCTGCCGTTTGTATACATAAAAAGCGGCCGGCTGACCGGATATTTCCCAAGCAAAACTGTCTCCTTGGAAACCGCAACCCCGTCTACGGTTACGGCTTTTACATCCCCGCTTATGAATCCTAACCCGACATAGCCTATGGCTCCAGGCGTTTTCGCCACAACTGAAGCAACCGCCTGATTGGATGCTTCCATGAGCGCGTCCGGCCTTACTTTCTCTTTGCTTAGGACGAGTTCATTAAAAGCTTCAAACGTACCGCTTGAAGTATCTCTGGATATCACAACGATTTTTCCACTAGCGCCGCTAAGCTGCGACCAATCAGAAAAAGCGCCTGTAAAAATTTGTTTTATCTGTTTTTTTGTAAGAGCATTTATCTTATTTGAAGGATGCAATATAACCGCGATGCCGTCCATGGCCACAACGTGGGCCTTTGGATCAACTCCGTTTGCTCCGGCTTTTTCAAGCTCAGTATCTTTCATCGCTCTTGAAGCATCAGCAATATCGGTTGTCTTGTCAATAAGTGAGGCTAAGCCAACACTTGAGCCTCCACCCTGAACCGATATGTTTACATCTTGATTTTCATCCATAAATTGTTCAGCGCAAGCTTGAGCAACAGGCAATACCGTGGTTGAACCTTTAATGGTAAGGTTTTCCCCAAAACAGGGAAGAGCCAAACTAAAAACTGCGATTACTGTTAATAGCATTTTTCTGACTTTCATTTATTGCTCCTTCTTTTGATTAGAATTTCAAATTCCAGTCAACCTGTAAACAAGTTGCGGGTTTAGTTTGTTTTTGGCTAAAATTACCGGGCAATTGCCAGCCATAGTAATAATCTACTCCGAGCCAGGTATTTTTTCCTAAACCCCAGTCAATCGCAAATTCATGCGAGCGCATTCCGGTCTTTCCGCCATAGCGGTCAGAATCAGGGAGAATATCGAGGATTGCGTCTTTTTCCAACATCGCATAACTATACTTTGTCTGCCAATCTCCCCATTTTTCTAATTTTTCCGCGCCCAATTTAAATCCTGCGATATAACCAGTATTTTCGGTAACATCGCTGGCTATATTGTTCACATATTCCCCGAAAAATGCCAAATACGGAATATTTATCCCTAATCGCTTGAGAGGCTCTTTAATACCAAGTTCTATGGCAGGAGTCAGATTAATATATTCATATTTTAAGCCTCCACCGTTAAGCGAGTTCGTTCCGGAAGTGCCGACTAACGTCTTTCCTTTTAAACCGGTAGTGCCATAATAGGAAACCGCGCCTTTTAAGCTGATATTTTCCGTAAATTTTTGCGTAAGCCCGGTTTGGACAACATACATTGTAGGATCTGCTTCGTCTCCACTGGCTTCTCCAATAATGAGCACGCCGGTGTTGGCGAATAATTGTGTATTCGGATTAAGGTCGTAAGCTAGCTTTACCGCGCCGCCTTCAGGGGTTATGTCCGTATCCCAGATAAGATCACTTGGTTCCCAAAGAGGATTTTGGAATTTTCCTCCCACAAAATTAAGCCAGGAATATGGAGTATATTGCGCATAAGCATAATCTAAAACTATTGATTTTTTCGAAGAACTTGAACCGAGAGTAATATTCGTTGAACGTGGATCAGTGGTTGTACCTGTGGCAATTCCCACGCCGGCTTTTAATTTATCGTTTACTTTACTCTCAAGGCCAATGCGCGCGCGAATTCTTGCTCTCTGCTGGTCGTTTCGCGGAGACTGATTATTAGCGGCAAGATGTTTTGCGTGGTCATGCTGATACCGTAACCGGAAATCGCCTTTTAACTTAATCGTCTGAAGCCAATAAGGCAAACTTTCAGATTTAGCCTGCGCAATCTCCTTTTTAATTTCTTCTTTTGTTTCGGTAACTATCTGCTGGGCTTCGCCTGGCGACAATACACCTTTCTCAACAAGTTTTTGAACCAAAAGATCAATTTCGCCGGCAAATGCTAGCTTTGAAATAAACATAAGAGCAATAAATGAAATAAGAAATTTCCGCCCACGAATACTAACCTTCTTCATGCAAACCTCCTTTCCTGAATTCTTCTCCTTAATATATTGATAGTCGAGCCTATTTTCTTTAAATTATCTTCGAAATAACCGCCCACAATGGTGTCATTCTTCTCTATCGCCTGAAGCAATATCTCTAATTCAAGAACAATCGAACGTAAACTTGCCGCAACCTCATCTGCTTTTGCGCCTTTTACCGCAACCATACTCACCTCCATTCTTTAAAACTCATGCCAAAAACACGCTTATAAAAATTAACAACTCTTTCTGCTTCTTTATCAGCAATTCTGCCAAAAATATTCTTTATCAAATTTAGTATGCACAAAATTATTTTTCTCATAGCGCACCTTTGTCTTGTTCTTCGAATAAAGTATAAAATATAGACGTTAAGGTGGCTTGAAGGGATTGTAAAATGTAGGTAAAATGTCTGGGGTAACCTTTCGGTATTTTTTTATGCTTTAGGCAGTATGAACCAGAATTTTGAACCAAAACCTTCCGTGCTTTCTACGCCAACTTTTCCACCGTGCAATTCAACAATGTGTTTGACGATTGAAAGCCCAAGGCCGGTTCCTCCGAGTTCGCGCGAGCGCGCTTTATCTACGCGGTAGAAACGTTCAAAGATACGGGGAAGGTCTTTTTCGGGAATACCCATCCCTGAATCTTCCACAATAATTTTTACTTTATCTTTTATCTCCTCGGCATAAATTATAATATAACTTTTTTCCTTACTAAATTTTATCGCGTTATCAATTAAGTTGG
>JBAYMZ010000105.1:0-5682 GCA_041663385.1 Candidatus Omnitrophota bacterium | reverse complement strand
ATATCGCCCAGGTAGCTCAGTTGGTAGAGCAGAGGTTTTGTAAACCTCAGGTCGAAGGTTCGAGCCCTTTCCTGGGCTTGGGATACAAGAAAGGTTGAGGCTGAGGTTAAGGTTAAGTAAGAAATTCTCAACCTTAATCTAAACCTTAACCTGAATTTATAATGGACAGGTTCCTGAGCGGCCAAAAGGGACAGACTGTAAATCTGTTGTGCTTGCACTTCGGAGGTTCAAATCCTCCCCTGTCCATGTCTTTTTTAGTTTGCTATCTTTTTGAGCCTAAGTAAATATTAGGTTTTATGTAAGGGGATATTTGGATGTGTTGTAAAGAAGCTTCGGCTTCGCCGAAGAACACATACAAATCCTCCCCTGTCCATGTTTTCTTAAAACTCTAAACAAATTCGAAACTGCAAGTTATGAATTATAAACGTTTCGAATTTTAGGTTGCAAGTTTTTTTAGAGTTTCGAATTTAATGTTTCGAGTTTATTTTTTTGCGGGTGTAGTTCAATGGTAGAACACTAGCCTTCCAAGCTGGATATGTCGGTTCGATCCCGATCGCCCGCTTTTAATGAGCACATCTTTTTTTGTGTGAGTACACACAAAAAAAGATAGTGCGAATTAACCCAGCCGAGCGTTACAAAATTTTCTTCGAAAATTTTGTAACATCTTCTGCGAGGCTGGGAATGAAAACCAAACATGCAAGAAAAAATATCAATACTCGGCGCAGGCGGCTGGGGAACGACTTTGGCAGTTGTTCTTTGCGGGAATAATAATTTAGAAGTTACTCTATGGTCGCCTTTTCCTGAACAAGTAGAACAAATTGTCAAAAAAAGAGAGAATAAAGATTTTCTTCCTTCCGTAAAAATACCATACAATTTAAAAATTACCTCCGATTTAAAAGCTGCTTTGGCTAACGACCTGATTATTTTAGCTTTACCTGTCGAACATTTAAGTTCCTGTTTACAGCGGATAAAAAGCACTAAAATTAATCTGAAGGGTAAACTTTTCCTAAGCGTAATGAAGGGCATAGAGGTAAAAAGCCTTAAACGCCCAAGCGAGATATTGCACGAAACGCTTCGGTTGCCTTATAAACAGATAGCTGTTCTTTCCGGGCCGACAATCGCAAAGGAGGTAGCCCGCGGCATGCCTACAGCTGCTGCAGTTGCTTCTCGTTCATATAAAAATGCGAGAAGAGTGCAAAAGGTATTTGAATTAACGAATTTAAGGCTTTATACGCATAGAGATATGGCAGGCATTGAGACTGCCGGAGCGTTAAAAAACATCATTGCTATTGCTTGTGGCATTTCGGATGGATTGAAATTCGGAACTAATACTAAGTCAGCTATAATCTCACGTGGATTAAAAGAAATGATTCGTTTCGCAAAAGCATACCGCATGGGAGAATCAGCGTTTTTAGGAATAAGTGGCATCGGTGATTTGTGTACTACCTGTTTTTCTCAATTTTCAAGAAACCGTTTCGTCGGCGAAGAGGTTGCAAAAGGAAAAACCCTTAAAGAAGTTTTAGCCAAAATGAAAATGGTAGCCGAGGGCGTAACAACAGTAAAATCAGTCTATAATTTAAGCAGGAAAAACAATATTGATATGCCGATAACGAAGGAAATTTATCTTATCCTTTATAAAAATAAGTTGCCAATGGCGGCAGTGAAAGATTTAATGAACCGTCCGCTTAAGGATGAATGATAATTAGTGGTAATTACCCCGGCTCGCAGGGGATGCGCAAAATTTCCTTCGGAAATTTTGCAGCGCTCGGCGGGGTTAACCCCCCTTCGGGGATAATTCAACTAAGCTTTTTTGCTGTTGCAAAAAAGCAAGTTTCATTATTCGCGCTAACATTTTTTCTTCGCCACTACCGGCTTGAAAAAATGTTGCGCTCATTAAAAAAAGGAGGAGGCATTAACATGAAGAAGTTGTTTTCCGTTATCCTATGCATGTGTTTTGTTGTTGTGTCTGCAGGATGTGAAAGTAATAAAACTAGAGTGGCAGAGGGTGCAGTAATCGGAGGGCTTGCAGGAGGAGCATTAGGAGGAATTATAGGCCATCAAAGCGGTAATGCCGGAGCCGGAGCCGGAATAGGTATTGCTGCTGGGGCGCTTACGGGAGCAATTGTGGGGAGCCAGATGAATAAACCTGCAAAAGCGCAAGCACAAAATACTACAGAAAGTACTAAAAATCCGCAAGTAGAGGAATCTAAAATTGAAAGCGGCCAGCTTTCTATTGAGCAAGTAGTTCAATTAACAAAGCAGGGTGTGAAGGATGATGAAATTATTGCTAAAATTAAAAGCACAAATTCAAAATTTAACCTTTCAGCCGAAGGTATCAACTATTTAACCCAGCAGGGTGTAAGCCAGAAGGTTATTAATTCTATGCAGGGCAAATAATACAATTTATAAGTAGGGAACGGTTTAAAACCGTTCCCTACTGGGATTGCCTATGGGTATAAATAATATAAATTGGCAGGCATTTAGTGAAAGATTTTTTACGTATTTGAATGAGTTAAGTAGTTTTAATTTTGTTGTATCTAACCCGGTATTCTGGCTTTTCTTTTCGATTCTTTTTTTGTTACTGTTGAAAATATGGGCTGCCAAAAAGGCTTTTTCTTTTTGCATTGTGATTGCGTTCGTTTTATTGGCGGCAACCAAGATAGAGGCCCATGTTTCACGTTTTTTTATCCAGGCAGAAGGCTCTTTTGACGGAATTTTAATAAAAATAGCGACAATAGTCATTATTTGTATAGTGGTATTGTATTATTCTTGCATGAAAAGTAATTATTGATTAAAATAAAATAGGCTTTAGTAACGCCAATACCCCTCCAATTGTTGCTTTACAGGCTAAAAAAAGGCTAGTATAATACACAAATTAACATAACCAAGCGTATTGTTAGTAGTTAGTTGCCGTCTAAATTGGTTTTATCATAGGCACTTCGGCAGGGTTGCCTCAGTGCGGTAAAAAATAATGTATAACCCTAGATAAGTTCTTTTTTACCGGGGGGTAGCGCAGTCCGGATTAGCGCACTTGCATGGGGTGCAAGGGGCCGAGAGTTCAAATCTCTCTCCCCCGATTAGATGAAGTTGATGTTTTTTCTGTGTTTTTTAGTTAAAAAAATGATGTTTTCATTACCCCGGCTCGGCTGTATACGTCAAAATTCTCTTCGATAATTTTGACGACCTCGCCGGGGTTAATTCACTCTATCATTTTTCCTTCGCCACTATAGGCTTGGAAAAATGATGAGTTCATTAAAGGAGGCAAAAAAATGGATAAATATACGGGAGCAGAGCGAAGAAAATTCCCAAGAGCAAATGCAAATTTTGTTGTAAGTTATAGATTGAAGCACTATCCTGGCACATACGATCTTAGCCAGACAAAAAATGTCAGCCAGGGAGGTATGCTTATTACTACAAATAAACAATTTGATAAGGGTATTCAGCTTGCGATGACAATAAGGTTTCCATTTGTTGAGCAAAAAATAGAAGTTACAGCAGAAGTGATGGATACTCGAGAAGTGGTTAAAGGCTTAATTTATGAAACAAGGTTAAGATTTGTTGATTTACCGGAAGGATTTTTTAAAGAACTTGGTGATTTTATAAAGGAGTTGTTAGAAAGATGGTCAAAAAAATAGGCCTAATCGGTTTAGGTAATGTCGGGGCAGCTACGCTTAAATCAATAGCCGACCATTCTTCTCTTATTAATCGCCGTACTTCAGTAAAAATAGAAGTTAAGCTGGCGTGTGATTTACGAAAAGGTAAAGGCAAAATTGCCGCTAAATATGGTGTGCCTTTTACTACCGATGTTTATAAACTTATAAATGACCCACAAATAGATACTATAGTCGAACTTATTGGAGGGATTGAGCCGGCTTTTAGTTTTATTAAAGAAGCTTTGAATAAAGGAAAAAACATTGTTACTGCTAACAAGGCTCTTTTGGCGGAACATGGTAAAGAATTGTTCTCGCTTGCGCATAGAAAAGGTAAAAACATCGGGTTTGAGGCCTCAGTTTGCGGAGCCATACCGCTTATAAAAAGTATTTCCGAAGGTTTAGTCGCTTGTGAAATAAAAAAAATATACGGCATTTTAAACGGTACGACTAATTACATACTTTATAAAATGGCCAGTGATAAAATTGATTTTTCAGTTGCTCTTCGCAAGGCTCAGAAGAAAGGTTTCGCGGAAAGAAAGCCTCATTTCGACATATCAGGAATTGATACGCTTAACAAATTGTGCATTTTAAGTTATCTTTGTTTTGGCGTATGGCCATCTTTGAAGCGGGTTTATGCCGAAGGCATTTCTAAAATTAACATGCTTGATATTATTTGCGCAGAAGAATTAAATTACCGGGTAAAACTTCTGGCGATAGCAAAAAGAAAAGGAGACTCCCTTGATTTAAGGGTTCATCCTACGCTTGTGCCGATAGGCCATCCGTTGTCTGAGGTTTCATACGCGTATAACGCGGTTTATCTTGATACCCAGCCGGCAGGAGATTTGCTTTTTTACGGTAGAGGCGCAGGTGGGCTTCCTACGTCATCAGCGGTTATCTCTGATATTGTGAGTATGTCTTTAAGCAGCAAAATTTCAGAGCGGAAAAAAGAAAATATAAAACTTAAAAATATAAAAAGTGTCCGGTCGCGTTATTATATAAGATTTATGGCTCATGACGAGCCTGGTGTTTTAGCGAAAGTTTCAAAAATCCTTGCTTCGCAGCACATCAGTATTGCTTCGGTTACGCAGAAAGAGAAGCTGCGTAGGAAATATGTTCCTGTAATCATGATTACGCATGAAGCAAAAGAGGCTGACATGCAAAAAGCGCTTGGGAAAATTGATCAACTTTCCTGCATAAAAAGCCCGTCACAAACAATAAGAATAGAGGATTTTTAGGGCGCTAATTTCTGCTAATAAAAAATTATTATGAAGCCATATCAAGGTTTAATCGAGCAATATAAAAGTTTTTTGCCGGTAACTAAAAATACTCCGGTTATTACTCTTCTCGAGGGCAATACCCCGCTTATTTATTCACCTAAAATTTCAAAGCTGCTTGGCAAGAATTTTAAAGTTTATCTAAAATATGAAGGCCTGAATCCTACAGGTTCTTTTAAGGATAGGGGCATGACCATGGCGATTTCTAAAGCCAAAGAAGAAGGCAGAGCCGCGGTTATTTGCGCTTCAACCGGAAATACATCTGCGTCAGCCGCGGCATATGCGGCACGGGCAAATTTAAAATGTATAGTTATAATTCCTGAAGGAGCCATTGCTTTAGGTAAATTAGCCCAGGCACTTATCCATAATGCGAAGGTGGTTGCTATTAAGGGGAATTTTGATGACGCGCTTACGATTGTCAGGGAGATTTCTTCTAATTATCCAATCCAACTTGTAAATTCCATAAATCCTTATCGTATAGAGGGCCAGAAAACTGCTTCTTTTGAAATTTGTGACTATCTGGGCGTTCCGCCGCATTTTCATATACTTCCTGTTGGCAACGCCGGAAACATTACTGCCTATTGGAAAGGCTATAAGGAATACTATGCTTGTAAAAAAATAAATTATCTGCCGCAGATGTTAGGTTTTCAGGCGCGAGGTTCTGCGCCTATTGTAAAAGGGCGCCCGGTTAAAAACCCAAAGACTATTGCAACCGCAATTAAAATAGGTAATCCCGCAAGTTGGCAGGAGGCTCT
>JBAYMZ010000104.1:0-5682 GCA_041663385.1 Candidatus Omnitrophota bacterium | reverse complement strand
ATCTGCATGTCAGTGGCAATAAATTTTCCGTCTTTGTCTAACCATTTAATATGCTTGCGGGCTCGAACTTTCTTTTTAGCAGCACGGGCTACAATAGAATACAGATAATGGCTCCCGGGAATAACACGGACGCATTGGGTTACCGGGGCTTCAACACCGGCTGAAATAATACAATTTTCGGCATCATAATCTACCGCATTAGGTAAATTCCAGGCTTCCCTTGAAGCGAAATCCGGATTAATGAGCAATTCAGTAATTTTATTCGGGCCGCAGCCGTCAGTAGGCATTACAATTTTACTAATATCAATCCCCATACTTCTGGCCTTGGTAAGCAGCTTGTCCGCCTGGCCAAAACGTACACCGTCTTTACAGCCAATACATTCATCTGGTAAGTCTATTCCTGTCACGAAACTTTGCCGAAGCCTTACGTAGGCAGGAGAAAGCCATACACTTTGTGATGAATCAGTAGTCAAACTTCCGCAACGACGATCAAGAATACAACATGGCTTTACGGTTCCGTCACTGTGAACATTTATTAGTGTGTAGGGAGCCAAACAGTGCGGAAACCTGATAAAAGGCTGTGCCTTCAACTGCTGCAATAAGTTGTCCCTTCTGGAACAAATCTCCGCATCATGTGATCCATCACTCTTCTTCATTAAATCCGCATCTTTTGAATTATTACAAACAATCGAAAGGTGATTTAATAATATCTTTGGGATTTTCAGCATCGCTGCATCTTGAAATTCGAGCGCAAGATTATCCCAGGGTTGAGGCCTTATAGAATCTACCTGAGTTTGCACCTGATTAAACAGTTTAAGGATTTGTTTGTAATCAGGCTTTGTAACTTTCTGATTGCCCTCATCACCTACCGTGCAGGCAACAATAAAAGAAGTGATGTTTTGCCCCTTCAGCTCTTGATGAGACGCCCGAATCTGCTGCATCAACAAAGGATAATCTTCGGTGCGAAGTTTCATCGGCCCATGCCATGGTAAATAGGCGCTGAACTCTTGCAAGCCCACCCCTGAAATTTTTATTTTCTTTGCAAGCTTGACCAATTTATGAATTTCATGCACATTCGCACGGCCAACAACCATATTGAATATAATTTTGTAACGAATATTCAGAGGAAGTTTCTTTATGTCCGCGATAATCTGATTAAATCGAGCCCCGCGGCGAATTACATCAACTGTTTCTGCTGAAGCACCATCCATACTTACGCAAATGTGGTCAACATTGTGCTCTATCCCTCTCAAGCGGCTAAGCAACGAGCCATTGGTAACCAAATCCGTGCGCACCCCATACGCGCCAAGCTTTCGAATAAGAAACGGTGTAGAGCGGCTAAGCAGGGGTTCACCGGCACCGGCAATATTAGCCGAATAACAATACGGTAAAAATGACTGTAAATTTTTTATAGCTGCCTCCGGTAAATCATTATAAACAAAATTCTGGCTAAAACTCTGGAAACAAGTCCGACAGCGATAGTTGCATCTGTTGCTTACGTCAAGCAAAATATGGGAAGGGGTAGAAAAAGGCATAGTTTCACCAGCGAGCGCCTCCAAATACAAAAGTTCCAAATTGTGTCTTTTGAGAGATTCGAATGACTCGCCCTTATGTTTTAGCATTTCCTCTCGGCTATCAATGGCAATTTGAATTGATTTATGGCTATTTACATGTGAATACAACTCCCGAGTAATTTTAACAGTAATAATTTTTAACCGCTCCACCTGATTGCGAAAACCGAGCCATTGTTTGCATTCTACCGGGTCAGAGTTAATATTTTCCAATAACCGCGCCAGCGCTTCCGAAGACAAAAGAAACGAATTTAAGTTAGGGATAAAATTGCTAATCAAAAGTTCAAGGTTGCCCACACCCTGCTCGAATAGCCTCAATTGGCCCTGTGCGATAGAATTAGGAAATTGCTTTATATCAAATAGGAAATTACGGGCAGCATAATAACTAGTGATAAGATCTACGAGTGAAAGTGTGAGTGATTTTTGGGATAATTTTTCTTCTGGAATTATATTAAATTCACCGACAAAAGTAATTCTGCCAGAACAATCGTCTTTAATGACAATTTTTTTAGCGCCCATATCAGTCAAATATGAAAGCGGCACTACCGCGTTAATACCCTGGCTATGGACGCATGTGTTTTCCATGGGCTTTCCATCAAAAAGAACCTTAATCTCCAAAGAACTTTTTATCCCGGTCGCTTCTATCCAAATTGCGGACTCGCCATTTGGCTGCACATTAAAAGGTGTATTTTGCTCCGTAAATCGTGGCCCCCAATTAGTAACAACGCATTCGTTCGCCTGCTTCGCGTCAGTTAGAGAAAAATTTCTCAACTTGTATGGCTGCCATTCGTGCCCCCATTTTTCTTCATATTTTTTACGATTTTCTTCAAATATTTTCTGATACTTTTCATTTGCAAGTTTTCCAAACGAGAAACCTTGAAAATGATGGATAAAAATATCCTCCGCGCAGATTACCCGTAAACCCGCTTGATGGCAGCGAACAGCAAAGTCGTCATCTTCAAACATGCCAACAGAAAAACGCTCATCTAATCCACCCAGAGCTTCATATTGCTCTTTGCGCGTCATGACACAGTAAAACGCCAGCATTCTAATATCGAACGACTGCATGGCCATAGTACGCGCTCTCCTTGCGGCAAAAGCTTCCATTTTTTCCGGTGTGCTGTAGTCTACAGGTACACGGGCTTCGTTGCCGGTAGCATTAGTTACAGGGCCAATTAGTCCGCTTTTCTGGTCGCTTTTAAAATGCGCTAAAAGTCGTTCTATCCATTCTTTCGTAACAACAGTGTCATTATTTAGAAAAATTAGGTACTCCCCTATTGCTATCCGCGCAGCCTGATTGTTACCGGCCGCAAACCCAAGGTTGTCTTGGTTTAGAATCAATTTAAGATTAGGGTGGGTCTTGGAGTAGGTTTTTAACCAAGCCGGCGTATCATCAATAGATGCGTTATCCACGACAATTATCTCAAAATTCGGGTAGGTAGTATTACAATAAATACTGCGGAGGCAAAGCTGGCTAATAGTAAGATTATTAAAAGTAAGGATAATAATACTTACTTTAGGAAATCTATTGTCATCAATATTATTTAATGGCTGAGTGATTTCAGTCCGGCGTTCATAATACAACAACCACTTTTTTATCAATAAAAAATTTTTTTTTCCCTGTAGCCTGGCTTGGAATCGAATTTTAAGGGCCTGGATGACCGCTTTAATGCCTTCCTGACGGGTAGCTTGTAAGCCTTTTTGTAAATACTTGATTGTCTTTTTGAAAAAAACCATTGAGTTTTTTAGTGAAATTATTTTACCTACCGTGCGATAGATAGGCAGCTTAACTGTCGACTGTTTTTTCCGTTATCTTTGTATATCCGTATCAAACCAGGGAAAATAAACGCAACGGTAATTAATTTGGCGGGACCTATCCCCTATGGGCCGTGCTGGAACGCCGGCGACGATTTTGTATGGTTCCACGTCTTTAGTCACTACAGCCGAAGCCGCTACCACAGCTCCTTCCCCGATGTGAACACCCGGCAAAATCATTGCCCTCGAACCAATCCAAACATTATCTTCGATAGTCACTAAGCCACCACGTGTAGCAAACATGGGGTCGTTTGGATCGTGCTCCATTGACAGGATATAAACTTCCGGAGAGATGCTGACATTGTTCTTTATTTTAATACCGATTCGCCCATCAAGGTATACCCTGCGATTAATTACAACATTATCCCCTACTTCTATTTTCTCTCCCGTTACAAAAAGGCCCATATGCAAACTGCTATCCCTGCCTATTTTGTAATGCATAATATGCCGATAATACCAATGCCTTAAGCGAAATGAGGGCAAGCTTGCAACCCAATGTGTAGCTATATAAAATTTTAGGCCGCGTAAAAAAGAAATAATTTTTTTATGCATTAGAACAATTCTCCAAGTGTTCATAAAACGACAATAAAAATTTTGTCAGACACCGATTGTCATAATTTTATCTGGCTGCCACATAGGCATTTTCCGCCATTTTTTTGGCCAGTTGCGGATCCTTTAGCAAAGCAATAATTTTATCCGAAAAATCCCGGGCTGTATCAGCGCGGAAATAATCAATTCCGTCTTTGAATATAAGGCCGGCGGAAGCAATAGATGTAGCAACAAAAGGCCGATGCAGTGCCGCATATTCTATGACTTTCCCCCGCAAGCCGGTCCCGGAGATAAGCGGTGCGATGCAAACCGAAGCCTTCTGGATATAAGGCCTCACATCAGCTACCGTACCTGTAACTATAATCTGTTTGCCATCCGAGCGATGGCGTAAGTTACCGTCAGGATTGGTCCCTACTATATAAATACGGGCATCGGGGATTTGCTTCAGAATTCTTCCCCATATTTCATTCAAGAAAAACTCCATTGCTTCCGCATTAGGATAATGCATATAATTTCCTACGAATGTTAAAGTGTGCGGCTCAAAATCAACATCCGGAAGGCTGAATTCATTAAAATCCAATCCGTGATTGAGCACGGCGTATTCCTGAAAAGGGAATAGCTCACTGAAGAATTTTGCATCATTTTCGGTAACCGCGATGCGGGCATTCATTTTCGATGCTTGAACGAATTCAAGCCGTAACGTATAGGCTAATTCTTCCAACTTTTTCAACCAAGTTGTCGATAAAGGGGCAAGGCGTTTCATATCCGCCAATAACCGCCAACTTACTGCTTCCATAAAGGTAAATATTTGGATCTTTCCAAAGTCAGCAGCATAGTTTTCCAGTGAACGCGGCCATTCATAATGCACAATATCAATAGTTGTAGGGCCAAGCCACTTGCGAATTTCATCTTGGTTGCCGCCAAATCTATCATACGGGATTTTTAAAATATCCCGACAGGAAGAATCGACTTCCGGAAAGAAACGTTTATGCTCTTGCGGAAAAAAAATAGTACAGAGATAGATATCGTTATCGGCACTAAGAGCCTTAATAAAATTTAGCACACGGTTTCCGCCGCCATGGTGACAATTAGGAAATTCAGCTGTGATAAAAAGGATTTTTCTTTTACGAGTTTTAGATGAAGGGGCCGGAAGCTGAGAAGTATGAATTATTGGATAATCGCAACTGCTATTTTTAGTAAAAATAAATTTTTCAACATCGACAATATTTGACATAATCCGTTCAGTTTCTTTTTGCCCAAACATATCAATAAGCGCGGCCAACACCTGTTTTGATTCAAGATGCACCCCCAAGTGATTTAATATATTTTGCAATGAACTGCGAGTGGAAAGGGTAAGCATTGCCGTTGGGCGTCTTTGCCTTATTTTATATGCAAAGGCTAAGAACGATTTTTTTATCCCATTTTTTTGAAGGTAATGAAAACTTCTACTTATAAAAAGAGCATCATCTTTAAATTTTCTTGCGAATACCTTGATAATCGCGAATATTTTTTTATGTTTCCCTTTAACTTGCTGGATCAAAAAACCAGCAATCTCTTTGTCGCGTTCAGACACGGCTTTATTAAGCTCGACAATCTGCGCGTCACGCGCCGCCACAATCTGATTTAATATGCTAATCTGCCCATCGTACTCAAGAATTTTATTGTTTTGGGCTTGGCCCCAAGCGCTAAGCATTTTAGCTTCATCTTGGAACATCTTAATAAGATCATCACGCTCACGGATGACTTT
>JBAYMZ010000103.1:0-5691 GCA_041663385.1 Candidatus Omnitrophota bacterium | reverse complement strand
GGGCGCTTGGGCAAGTTAAAAGTAAAAGTTCGTATATCTATAAGGAAATTAAGAAACGACTAAGTTAGCAAAGCTTGTATCGTTTGCGTTAATCGGTTGAGGTTGCGTAATCCCCTTCGGGGAGGCTTCGCACCTCGTATCGGTTGCGTCAAACGTTAAGCGTCATTTAAAACGCAACCGTATAACGGTAGACGAAACGAGCCGCGTAACCGCAACCGTAAGACGATACAGGTATTGCAATAAATTAGAGCTGCTATTTTTGAGGTTTGTTGAATATGTTCTCAAAAATTTTCTTGAAGCTTTTAAGGTCAGAAAAGATTATCGGTTGCACCTTATAGGTGGGGTTTTTAACTGTGCCGCCTAGCTCAATCGAAAGGGCGGTTTGCCCTAAAACAGAGGTAAAGATTTTCTGCAAACCTTGGGAAGCGGAAATAAGCTTAGGATTAAATTCACAAACAAGAAGGAAGTTTAAGTCTCCTTGAGTAGATATCCTTCCCTTGCCTTTTAAGGCCATCTGCAGGCCCCTTAGCTCAGTATTTTCAAAAACTATATTTTCTCCTTTAAAAATTAGATCACTCGAACCCTCATCAAATTTTATCTGTTCAAATTCAGGTATAAAAAGATATTGTCCCAAGCCTTTAAGGAAATTTATTTCCCAGATGTTGCCTTCTTTAATAGATATGCTTCCGGTTCCGTCGAGCTTGTCCCATTTTGAAAGGCTGTTATTGGTGAAATTTGCGTCAAGAGATAATGTGCCGCTCAAGTTTTTGCTTTTTAAATCAAGCTGTTTCGCGAGAATTTCTAAATCTGCTTCATCAGCAATGAAGTTCACAACTATTTTTTCATTTTTTGAATCAATTTTCAGGCGCAAGTCAAATTTTCCATCCGCTGCTTCAAAAGCCGCTGGGCTGATAATTAATATGCCTTTATCCCGGTAAAGTTCAATCCTAAAATTAGTTGTTTCGACGCCATAGATTTCTAGTTTATCGCTTAAGCCCGCTAACTTAACCTGCCAGCCTTTTGGGTCTAATGGCCCGCGGATTAAAAATTTAGCGCTTAAAGATCCGTCCGGTTTTAATTTTGAAAGAACATTGATTTTTATATTGTATTTATTTAAAAGGTTGAGTATTTCTTTGCAATCCACATTTGCCGCGCCTTCTAATTTTAGCGATTCTTCTTTTTTTTCCTGGAATGACCCTTTTGAAACTATATGAGATTTTTTTGTTTTTATATCCAGGTTTTTTATAGTTGTTTGATCTTTGTCTTTCTGGGCGTTGAGCGCGATATTTATGAGATTACTGGATAAATGCAAATTCAAAGAGGGCTTACTGAAGCTTTCAATTTCTGCTTTAAGATTCAGGGGTGTGTTTTTATAGTTTAAGGAACACTGTTTAATCGACAGCTTATCTTTCTTTAAAAAACCTTCCGCATCTATGTTTTTAAAATCATAATATTTGGCATCGCTTATTTTATAGTCCAGGTAGTATGAATAAGTTTTATCCTTAAAGTTATTTTTCAGTGAAGCTTTCAGCTCTATGTCCCCGTTTCCTTCGTAGTTAAAATTATCAAGAAGCGTAAATTTTTCTGTTTTCGCCTCTTTTAAGGTGCTGACTATACTTGAAATCGTTTGGCTGGTTGAGGCTTCCAGATAACTCTCAGAGTTATTAAAGTCTATATCGGCTTTTGCGTTTAGGTGTATTTTTGTTTTAGCATCTTTGACGCCTGCGCTTATTTTGTAAAATTGAGCCTCAATATCAGAAAACTGGAGTTTCCCTTTATTAAAACTAAATTGTGCTTTTATTGAATTCAAACTATCTATGTAGGGCGCTAATTTCAATGAGCCTTGGTTAATATTTCCGGTTACTGTAAAATCCGTATTTTTTTCTAAAAGTGAGATTTCTGTTTGTATGTTAAGATTACCTTTAAAGTGCGAATCGTTTTTTTGTGCAAAAACACTTTCTATTTTCGCGGTGCCTTTAAGGGAATAATTTTCTTTTCCGGAAAATATAATATCTCCTTCTTTGATAAAGCCTTCTTTAATAATTATCCCGCCCAGATAAGGCGTAAAATCGCTTAATGGAATTTGCTTTAAAGAGGCCGCGGCATTAATTTCTTTTGTTGTGAGATTGTAAGCCGCATTTAAAGTAAGCTGGTTAGGTAAATTTAGTTTTAAATTTATTTTGGATAAGTTGACAAAATCGGCAAATATGGAAATATCGCTAAAATTTTTTTTGAAATTTACCGTGTCGTCTTCAAAATCGATATTTAATTTTTTTATTGAAATACTTTTGGCAAAGAAAAATTCCTTTTTCCCTGAACCTGCCGCAGGCTCTTTCGCGTTTGTTTTTTCGCCATTGGCCTTTGGGCTTATTTGGCCTTGTTCCTTATCAAACATTAATTTCGGTAAATTAAATGTGTTGTCGTTATTTCTTTTAAGCAAAAAAGAAATTCCTTCCATGCTCACTGAAAAAAATATTTTTTTATCGCTGAATATTGAAGGATAAAATGGAATAAGTTTTATTGTGCTTATTCTAAGGTATGGCGTTTTGTTGTCGTTTTCAAAAATTTGCGCGTTTTTTAGAATAATACCTTTGACAATATCTACCTCTATATGTGAGATTTTTATTCTTTTGTCAGAATGTTCGGTTACAAGAGCTCGAATGGCATTATCTATTTTTTCCGGAAGGACTGTGTTTAAAATGTAATTAGAAGAAAGATAAAAAATAAGCAGGATTATTAATATTATTAAGAGTTTTTTCATGGGCTTTTAATAAGTACAAAAAAAGATAGTAAACTATAAAATAGAGGATAGAAGATAGAAAATGGAAGGAAAAAATAAACATCGCCTTTCTATTTTCACCCTTCTATCTTCGAGCGTAGGGTTTACTAAATTCAACTGCCGATTTAATAAAGATAGGCTTTTATAACCTTAACCTTGCCTTCAGCGAGAAGCTCTTTTCGCTTTATCAGGTATTTTCCATTTTCGCTGATGATTTTTTTATTATCAAGCATAACTTCTTTTATCCGGTAATAATCGTTTGTTTTCGCGGCCTTTATAAAATTAACTTTAATTTGTTTGCCTTCCAGGGTAAACAACGTTTCGATGTTATCCTTGAAAAAATTTGCCAGAAGTAATTTTGGTTCTATTACTAAATCTCCGCAATTAAATTTTATGCCAAGCGTTTCTTCAAGCAAGGTATAGATGTACCAGCTTGCGGAACCGGTAAGATAAAGATAGAGCCCGCGGCCATAAGCATTGAAATATTCAGGAATTAAAGGGTATATTTTCGCATTTTCCGATGAAGCCATCTGATAAAGCGAATTTATTACCTCAAAACCTTCTTTTGTGAATCCGCGTTTATATAAAGCATTTGCCAGCATAATTGACATGTGGCAGAATGTCGCGCCGTTTTCTTTATCACCGTAAGAAAAACCAAAAGCTCTGCCCAGGTCAAGATAGAGGGAGCCGAAATTCGTATTTAAGCGAAAACCGCCATACTTTTTATTATAAAGATATTTTTTAATAGATTTCCAGGTTTCTTTTATCTGGCTATTACTGGCAACGCCGCTCATTATCGCGAAAACCTGTGGAGAGAGCATCATTCTTATTTTACCATTTATTTTTCCTTCGGCGCGCTTCGATTTATTATCATAATAGCCGTTAAAAAAACCTATTTTTAACCATTCTTTGTTTTTTAACCAATCGGACATGTGTCTTGATTTTGCTTTTAAATCAGAGATTAATTCATCAATGTCTATTTTTATTTTTTCTCCGGATATATTAACGGTTTTTTCAAAATATTCTTTGAGCCGTTTTTGCTTTTCTTTGTATGAGTTATAATTTACCCCGTGAGAAAGCTTTTTATGAAAACCCTGTTTTTCAAACTTTCTAACGGGGTCAACAGGTTTATCCAAAAGAAGCTTAAGCTCTTTTAAAAGATAAACGCTTTTTGTTTTCTTTTTTAACTCTTCTAAAAGAACGCAGAGATTTTCAAGGTTATGCGCGTACATAAAACTAAAAACAACACTTTCGCCATTTTGCGCGGCCATATCAAGGCCATCGTTCCAATCGGCATTCTCAAGGCGAATGATATTATGTTTCCCGACGTTGAAGAATTGCACAATGGTTTGTACCAGAATGTGCTCCAAAACGCTTCCTGTATACACTTTCGCATCTTTCGCGCGCAACAATGAATGTTCCTGCGAAAAATTAGTGTCTATTTCTTTAGCTCTTTTGAGCTGGCAATCCCTGAAATAGGGCAATTCTTCCAGGAGAATTTCGAAATCAGCGCTTTTATGTATATAGGAATTCAAAGTAAGATATGGCCAGACGCCATGATCCATCCATACCCGGTTGATACGGTTTCTGTCAGGGATGAAATCGCCTTCTTTGCTGATTACGGTTGCGTTTGAGCCGTCAATACGAATACCTTTAAAGTTATGGAGGAGGAGGCTTCTTGCTTTTTCCGGTTCCGTAAGAATAAGCGTAAGGGCGTCCTGCCAAAGGTCTCTCCATCCGCGGCCACCTTTACCGTAATCAAAATGTGGCAGAAATGAGCAGCCAAAAAGTTTGCGTAATGTCGGCTGCAGCTTTACCCACTTAAGCCAGCCGTTGTAGTTAGTATTTTTAAAATCAAAATCAAGATTCGAGAGAGAATCTTGCCAATAATTTTTTGTTTCTTCTAAGAGTTTTTCTACTTTTGTCAACGAGTTGGCCTTGGCAAAAATTTTTTTGATATTATTTTTATCTTCTTCAATGCCCATTGCCAGGCAATAAACAGATTCTTGCCCGGGCTTTAAATGTATTTCCGAAAACCTGAAAGCCGCACAGGCCTCTTTGCCGTCAAAATCAGTTATTTTTTTATTTACCGGCGCAATATTTTTTGTTATCGCCTCCGGATTTAATAAATTGCCTTCTCCGTAAAAATAATCAAGCGTGGGGAACTGCCCCAGCGGAATTTTTGCGTTATTCTCAAATCCCAGCACAAAATAGATTGTTTTGTTTTCTCTGTGCCCGTGTTCATCAAAAATCATTGTCGGTTTAACATATATCCCGTTTTTATCAAGTTCGATTCGGTTTAAAAGAGAACTGACATGCCGGTGGTCGCGAAGATTTTTTTCAGATCTCGCGTAAATAGGGATAAAAGACGTGGGTGTAAATTTTATTTCCTTTTCGGATTTGTTGTGAATTTTTATCCGCATTATTTCAACATTTAAATTGTGCGGAACAAAATTAAGCACTTCGATACGCAGTTTTTTAGTTTCTTTAATCAGGTTGTGATAGAGAAATCCGCATTCCAGAGTGTCGTCATAGGGATTGGAAAGCCGTATGATTTCATCGCCAGATTTAATAAAAAAATCTCTGCAGGTGAAGGCGTTGCTTCTTATGTCTTCTATGCTTATTGGCTGGGTAAGAAAGTGCTCATTGTCTTTTTTGATGTCCCCAGAGAGATTAGGGCTTATTGAGCTTAAGATTCGGCCTTCTTTATCGGTGAGAGGAAAGTACAGATTATATTTTTGCGGATTTTTTAAGGTAAATGTCCCTTTATCGTCTTTAAAATTATAAATCATTTTTTCCTCGCTTTGTGGCGTGGTTTTTATTATTGTGAATCCGTAGCTATCCGTTATATCCGTGATTGCAACTTTGTTTTTAATTTATCTATCACCTCAACCGGTGTAGATGCTCCGCCG
>JBAYMZ010000102.1:0-5696 GCA_041663385.1 Candidatus Omnitrophota bacterium | reverse complement strand
CGCCATCGTTATCAGCATCAGTCGAAATGATAACCTCTTTTACCTCTCCCCGCTCAATCCGGTTTATCAGCTTGCGAATATTTAAATCTTGGGCGTTTACGCCTTCAAGCGGCGAAACCGAGCCTAAAAGCACATAATAAAGCCCTTTATATTGGGCGGTTTTTTCTATGGCTAAAATATCTTTTGGCTCTTCTACGATACAGACGACTTCTTTGTCGCGCTTATAATCACTGCAGATAGAACAAATTTCTTGAGTTGAAAAATTATTGCATACCGTGCAAGGCCTGATGTGGTTATGAATATCCTCTATTCTATGGGCCAGTTCCTTAGCGCTTTCAGGGTTCATTTTTAAAATATAAAAAGCAATACGCTCAGCACTGCGGCGTCCTATGCCGGGAAAACGCGAAAGGCTAGTTACAAGCTCGTTAAAAAACTTCGGGAAGCTCATAATTGATTATCTACCTTTATTCCCCCGCCTCGCATGAGATGTCAAAAAATTCTGTTCCATAATTTTTTGACGCTCGGCGGGGTTAATTCGTACTGTGATTTTTTCTGCGCCACTAGCGGCTTAAAAAATCACGTGCTCATTAATCCTCCGTGTGGAATTGTCCGCCGAATGTATCCAGAAGCTCATTAAGAAATTCGTTCTGCTGGCCAGACGCATTTGTGCCCATTTGCCCTTCAGCTTTAATTTTATTGGCAGCAGCAGAAGTATCCTTGGTTTTGGCAGCGACTTTTTCGGAAAAAATAAATTTTATACCAATTTGCTTATTTATAATTTGTGATATGGCCTCTACGATAAACTTCAAATTTTTTGGAGCCTCAACAATTTCTTTATGAAAATAATCCTTTTTATTGAAACCTATTTTTACAATGTTTGCGCTTGAAGATACCGGCTCCCCTAAAGAAAGATGTGAACTTATCGCGGCCCTCACTTTCTGCATAGCTACAATTACCTCACCCCACTTAGCTTTCACTTCGCCAAGCAAAATACCATCTTCATTCGCAGGCTCTTGATTCTCAAGATTATCATCCTTGTTTAAATCTTCCTTTTTGGGAAGATTGTCGTCATCATCAATGTTAAAATCACCTTTTAAATCCGACGACGCATCATTTAGATTTTCCTCATTTTTTTTAAGTTCATTTTTGACTGTTTCCTGCTGTATATTTTTTGTATTTAGCTCTTTTGAATTATCTTTTGGCATACAATAACTTTCCGGGCTAAAGAATTTTACAAAAGCAAGCTCAAGCGGAATTCTTACGGTGTTTAGCCGGTGAGAAAGATCTTTGGCTTCAATTAGTAAATCAATCAATTTTAATATCTCAGGTGTTTGAATAGACTTGGAAGATTTAAGAAGCAATTCTTTAGCCTGAGGCGATATATCTACAAGCTCGTTAAAAGTCTTAATGCTTAGCTTTGCAAGAAGCAGATTTCTAAGATACTCAATAAGAGCATTTACAAAAATACTTAAATCTTTTCCATCTTTGATTATCTTGTCAACAAATTCAAGCGCGGCGCTTAAGTTTTTTTCCGTAATGCATTTTAACATTCGCGTTAAAGTATCTTCATCGATTATGCCTAAAAATGAAAAAATATCTTCAATTGAGCCTTTCTCTAAAATAACCGGAACAAGCTGATCAAGCAAAGATTCCGCGTCGCGTATGCTTCCGCCGGAAGCTCTCGCAATTGAATAAAGAAGGTTGTCTTCGATTTTTACATTTTCGGCTTTAGTTATACTTTTTAATTTTTCGACTATTTTTTCTAAAGGAACCAGGCCAAATTGAAACTTCTGGCATCTTGATAAAATCGTAGGAATAACCTTATGCGGGTGAGTAGTTGCAAAGATAAATTTTACATGAGCAGGCGGCTCTTCAAGGGTTTTAAGCAATGCGTTAAAAGCTTCTTGCGTAAGCATGTGCACTTCATCAATAATATAAACTTTAAAACGCGAATGCGCAGCAGAAAGTTTTACATTCTCACGCAACGTGCGTATCTCATCTATCCCCCGGTTTGACGCGCCATCAATCTCAATAATATCAAGAGAAATGCCTTTTGCTATCTCTGTACAGCTTATGCATTTTCCGCAAGGAATTACAACCGGCTCTTTTGCGCTTTCGCAATTTAATGATTTTGCGAAAATCCTCGCCAGAGAAGTTTTTCCGGTTCCACGCGGGCCGCTAAATAAGTAGGCATGATGGATGTGTTTTTTAAGAATAGAGTTTTTAAGGGCGAAAACAACTTGTTCTTGCCCTACCATCTCTTCAAAATTTTGCGGCCGGTATTTTAATGCGAATGCGATGTAGTCCATTACTCTCCTTGCTTTACGTCGTCTATTCCGGCTCGGATGGAACCTCGCCGGAATCCGTTGTTTTTCTCCTTCGCAAGAACAACTCATTCCGGCTCAGCGGTGCTTCGCCGGAATCCGTTGTCTTTTTCCTAGATATTCCGGAAAATCATCTCCCATCCGGGTCAGATGATTTTCCGGAAAAGGTAAGACAACGGAGGGGTGGGGATTTGAACCCCAGGTACAACCTTACGATCGTACACCGGTTTAGCAAACCGGCGCCTTAAACCACTCGGCCACCCCTCCGATGAAAAAAAACTATATAGGGTTATTCCTTATTTTTCATCGGCACTGAGGAAATCCTTCCGAAGTGCCTCATTCAAAATCATTCGCTTCGCTCAGGATTGCTTCAGCTATGTGATTTTTCTGCGCTTTGCTTGAAAAATCACAGCTTCATTACCGCAAAATCTGGCTGAACAAATCTCTTATTAAAGATGTTCCATTCATAAAACCATCAACCAGCATTCTGTGCATATCAATTTTAAACGCTGCCATGAGATAAACCCCAAGCAAAACCAGGATTACCCCATAAAGAATGCTGAACATAAAAAGGTAATTTATGAACGCGGCAAAAGTATTTCCTTTTGTTTCGTGCGCGATAAAAATCAAATGAGAAGTTGCCACAAAACCTCCAAGAAATACAAAAATTCCTTTATCAATTTCTAAGCCAAAAACTCGAGGTAAAATATAATACCCCAGGCCAAGCAATATCAAAAATGATGGAATAAGATAGGAGACAAACGATGAATGAAAAAAGAAATTCTGCATTTTTTTATAAAAATTATTCAAATCGGCGATAAAAGTATAAAAAGAAAAGGCTGAAAGTACTGAAAGAAAAAGCATATCCACATCCAAATTTTCTGCGCCTTTTACCTCTTTAAAAAACTGTCTACTAAGCGAAACAAGAAAACAAAAAATAATAAGAAAAAAGAAAAATTTAAGCAAAGTGAAAAAATAATTTTGCTTTGCCGCCGGTTTCTCGTCTATCATTTTTTCTACCTCCTCCAAAAAAACTATCCTTTAATAACCTCTACGCCCATATACGGCCGTAAAACTTCCGGTACCGTAATCGATTTATCGCTTTGCTGATAATTCTCAATTATCGCAACCACAAGGCGCGCGAGAGCCACGCCTGAACCATTTAACGTGTGAACGAATTTAAGCTTTCCTGATTCTTTATCTTTATACCGGATGTTTCCTCTTCTTGCCTGAAAGTCCTCAAAATTGCTGCAGCTTGACACTTCAAGCCACTTATCGATGCCCGGAGCATATATTTCAATATCGTAACATTTTGCCGCGGCAAAACTGATATCTCCGGTTGCAAGCATTAAAACACGATAAGGAATATTAAACATTTCCAAAACAGTACAAGCATTGCCCAAAAGCGCCTCAAGTTCATCATAAGAATTTTGAGGCTTCACGAATTTTACAAGCTCAACCTTATCAAACTGATGCACTCGCATAAGGCCTTTGGTATCTTTTCCATAAGAACCAGCTTCGCGCCTAAAACACGCTGTATAAGCAGTATAATAAATAGGTAGTAGGTTTTCTTCGAGAACCTCATCCCTGTGAATATTTGTTACCGGAACTTCCGCCGTAGGAATGAGGAACAAATCTTCCTCTTTCAACCGGTACATATCATCTTCAAGTTTTGGGATTTGCCCGGTAGCACGCATGGAATCGCGGTTTACAAGCATCGGAGGGAACACTTCTTTATATCCGTGTTTTTGCGTATGCAAATCAAGCATAAAATTAATCAGCGCCCGTTCAAGTTTCGCGCCCAAACCCTTAAAAAGAATAAAATTCGAACCGCTCAATTTTGCCGCGCGCTTAAAATCAATAATATCAAGATTCTCTGAAAGAGCTATGTGGTCAAGCGGTTTAAAATCAAATTTACGAATTTGCCCCCATTCTTTAACTACTTTGTTATTTGACGGATGGCCTTTTGGTATCGAAGGATGAGGAATATTGGGAATTCTCAATAACTGATCTTTAAATTTTACTTCAAACTCGTTGAAACTTTTTTCAAGCTCCAGGATACGTTTCTTTAACTCTTTTGCTTCCTCTATCTTTGACGCGGGATTTTTTTTCTCTTTAAGAAGCAACTTCATATCACTATCGATTTTATTCTGCTGGGCATACAATTCTTCTATTTGCTGCATTGTCTTTTTTCTCTCTTCGCTAAGGATAAGAAACGCGTCAAGTGAAAACTTATCATTGCGATCTATAAGCGCTTGCCTTACCACATCCGGATTTTCTCTGATAAATTTAGGGTCTAACATGTTTTAACTCCGTTAACATCAAGCTTGAAAATAGAAGATAGAGTGACGAAAATAGATGCAATACAAAGCAAAATATCTATATTCTATTTTCTATCTTCCATCATCAAACGTAAACATATGCTATTATCCCTTAACTACACATAACGGCCGCATCCTGCAAACCTTGCGAGACAACCCTGCCTCATGCACAACTTCAATCACATCATCTATATTCTTATACACTGAAGGAGCCTCTTCGACAATGGTTTTTTTACCAGTAGCCCTCACCTCTATGCCTTTAGCGTTAAGTTCTTTCATTAACTCGCCGAAATCTATTCGTCGAAGAGCTTCATGCCGTGAAGCAACTCGGCCTGCACCGTGGCAAGTGGAAGCAAAAGTTTCTTCCTCTGCTTTTTTCGTACCGGTTAATAAATACGAAGCCCTGCCCATATCACCGGGAATAATTACCGGCTGGCCAATATCCTGATACTTTATGGGCAATTCTAAATTACCCGGGCCAAAAGCGCGCGTTGCGCCTTTTCTGTGCACGCAAAGCATTTTTTCTTTGCCATCAACTAGATGCTTTTCAAATTTTGCGATATTATGCGCGACATCGTAAATTAAATCCATACCCAAAGACTGCCAGCTTTTCGAAAAAATACTTTCAAAACTTTCCCGGGCCAAGTGCATTAGAACCTGCCGGTTAGCCCAGGCATAATTTGCCGCCGCGCGCATAGCTCCGATATATTTTTTAGCTTCAGGGCTGTTAATTGGCGCGCAGGCAAGCTGCCGGTCAGGAACATCTATCCCATATTTTGAAAGACAATTAACCATCTCACGCAGATTATCATCGCATACCTGATATCCGAAACCGCGTGAGCCGGAATGAATCATCACCGTAATCCGGCCAACTGAAATACCTAATCTATCCGCAACTTTTGCATCAAATATTTCATCTACTACCTGCACTTCAAGAAAATGATTTCCACTGCCTAAAGTTCCTGATTGCGCTTTCCCTCTCTGATAGGCACGTTCAGAAACACTATCAGGATCTGCTCCTTCAATGGCGCCATACTCCTCACAGGCTTCT
>JBAYMZ010000101.1:0-5702 GCA_041663385.1 Candidatus Omnitrophota bacterium | reverse complement strand
AGAAAACAATATACAACAAAAATTAATTGCTAAATTCGGATACCTTGACGGTAAAATCAAAGTGGTGCGAGCTCGTCGTATTTCCGCAGAAGTACCACAAGACAAATTTTTTGAAGTTTTTGGTTTCCTGGTTAAAGATTTGCAATTTACCCATCTTTGCGCGATAACCGGGCTTGATGAAGGCCAGTTTTTAAGTTTTATTTATCATATTACTACTGAAAACGGAATTGTAATAAATCTTAAAATTTCCGTATCCAAAGAAAAACCGATTATTAAAACCGTAATGCCGTATTTTCCTTGTGCTGAAGTTTATGAAAGGGAATTAATTGATTTGTTAGGGGCAGTTGTTGATTTTTTACCGCCGGGCAATAGGTATCCTTTACCGGATTCCTGGCCGCGCGATCAGTTTCCTTTACGTAAAGATTGGAAACCGGGGAATAGAGAATCGAAGATAGAAGATAGAAAATAGAAAGAAAGGGCAGAAAAAAATCGCCTTTCCATTTTCTCTTTTCTATTTTCAAACGGAATATTAATTAGGAGACAAAATGGCTGATCCGAAAAAATTTAAAATACCAATTGGCCCACAGCATCCTTCACTAAAAGAACCGGAAAGCTTTAGCGTCGCCTTAAAGGGCGAAAAGATAAAAGGTGTGGATATCAGGCTTGGCTACAATCATCGCGGTATTGAAAAAGGCTGCGAAGCAAAAACTTTTGTTCAGGATGTATATCTTATTGAACGTATCTGCGGTATTTGTTCGCATTCGCATTCTACCTGCTTTGTCCAGGCGGTTGAGGAAATCGCCGGTTTGGCGGTTCCTAAAAGAGCGCTTTACATACGTACACTTATTGGTGAGCTTGAGCGTGTTCATAGCCACTATCTTTGGCTTGGTGTTGCCGGTCACGAAATTGGTTTTGATACGCTTTTAATGTATACTTGGAGGGACCGCGAAGCAATTATGGATGTCTTGGCTTTGCTTACCGGCAACCGGGTTAATTATGGTATGAATTGTATCGGCGGAGTCAGGCGTGATATTGACGCTGCGCAGACTAAAGAAATCATCAAAGCAATAGATGAATTAGAAGAGAGGACAAAATATTATATTGAAGTGGCAACCCAGGAAACCACAATCATTAAAAGGCTTTCCGGGGTTGGTATGTTAAGTTATGAAGACGCGTTAAAACTTGGAGCAGTAGGGCCAACCGCGCGTGCTTCAGGGGTAAATCGCGACGTGCGTAGAGATGATCCCTACGCGGCTTACGGCGAAATTAAATTCGATGTTATTACTGACGACCATTGTGATGTTTACGGCCGCACGGTTGTCAGAGTAAAAGAATTGATGCAGTCATTTAGCATCATACGCCAGGTGTTAAAAAATATGCCGGACGGCCCGATTTCAGTCAGGGCGCCGCGTAAAATACCGGCAGGTGAGGCCTTAAGCAGATATGAAGCGCCAAGAGGCGAAGATGTCCATTATGTCAAAGCTAACGGCACCGAATATCCGGAAAGAGTAAAAGTCAGGGCTCCGACGCTTGCCAACATCAGGCCGGTAAAGCATATGCTCAAAGACCGGTATCTGGCAGACATGCCGATTGTGATTGCTGCGATAGACCCGTGTTTTTCCTGCACCGACAGAATGGTTTCTCTAAAACATGATAATAATAAAAATAAAGAAATCATGGAATGGCAGGCTTTGCGTAAATACAGCATTGAGTGGTACAGCAAACAAGGGTTAGATTTTACAAAACTTAACGAGAAATTAAATAAAAGGTTTAAAGCTTAAATGAGTGCAATTTTTTCCATCCTAATTTTTCCAGGAATTTTATTTCTCAGCATTACGGCTTTATTCGCCGAATTTCTTGACCGCAAGATTTATGCTCGGCTGCAAAATCGAGTTGGCCCTCCCTGGTTCCAGCCCTTTGCTGATTTTGTAAAACTTATCGCCAAAGAGGAAATTATCCCCAAAGATGCAAACGCGATAATGTTTAAGGCTATGCCAATTTTTGCTTTTGCTTCTTCAGTTTGTGCTTTTCTTTACATACCTTTATACGCTGCCGTCTCACTTTTTTCCTTTAGCGGCGATATCATCGTGGTTTTGTATCTTTTAACCGTTCCGACACTGGCAATTTTTATCGGCGGTTGGTATTCCACCTCACTTTATTCAAGAATCGGTTCAGTAAGAGGCCTGATGCAATTGTTTTCTTATGAGGTGCCTTTATTTATCGGTGTGCTTTCTTCGGCTGTGCTTGCTGACACTTGGTCGCTTTCGGATCTGAGTTTATTCTATGGCAGCCACAGCTGGTATTGGGTTTTTAACCTGATTGGTTTTTTTGTCGCTCTTGTCGCGCTTTTGGCAAAATTGGAAAAGGCTCCCTTTGATATACCGGAAGCTGAAACCGAAATTGTTGCTGGAAGCTTTACTGAATATAGCGGCAGGCATCTTGCTTTGCTTCGTCTTACCCTTGACGTGGAAATGATTGTCGGCGCTAGTTTCTTAGCCGCTGTCTTTTTACCGTTTGGCTACGGTTTTGGCCCGGTAATTGGTTTTGTGATATTTTTATTAAAAGTATTATCTATAATTTGTTTGTTATCTTTAGCAAGGACAATCCTTGCGCGGTTACGTATTGACCAGATGGTTATTTTCTGCTGGAAATTTTTGGTGCCCCTGGCATTTGTCCAGCTTTTGCTTAATCTGGTTATAAAGGGGGTTTTGGTAAGATGAGGCCGGGAAAAATGTTACGCCAGGTTTTACAGTCGGTCTTTAAAAAACCTTTTACGGTAATGTATCCTTATGAAAAATTGGAAATGCCGGATAAATTCCGGGGTAAACTTAAATTTTATCCGGAGAAATGTATTGGCTGTAAGCTTTGCATGAAAGATTGTCCAACTGGGGCAATCTTTATCAATAAAATCGGCGATAAACAATTTGAAGCAATCATTGATTTGGATAAATGTATTTATTGCGCACAATGCGTGGATTCCTGCTTAAAAAAAGCGCTTGAAGCTACAAAAGATGTCGAGCTTGCCCAGCTTGATAAAAGTAAACTGAGAGTGGTATTTAATGCGCAACCTCCAAAAACAACTTGAGTGCCGGATAACCGGTAAATGCCGTGTTGCCATACTCGGAGTAGGCTCCGAAATTAGAGGCGATGACGCGGCAGGCATGCTTGTTGCAAAAAGTATTCAAAAGCATATTAAAATTAAACGCAAAAAAAATATCGAAGTCTTCCTCGGCGAAACTGCTCCGGAAAATCTTACCGGCGAAATAAAGAAATTCAAACCAACGCATCTTTTGATTGTTGATTCTGCCGAGATGGGTAAAAAAACCGGAGAGTTTCAACTTTTTGGCCCTGAAGAGGTAAAAGGCATTTCGTTTTGCACCCACCAGCTTCCGGTAAAAATTATGATTGATTATCTTAAGCATTTTATCGATTGTGATATTGCTATCATCGGAATCCAACCTAAACATATAGCTTTCAACACCAAGCCTTCCAAAGAAATCATATCAGCCGTTAAATGCTTGACAGGTGTTATTCTCGAAACCCTAAATATCCGTTAATAATTAGGTTAATATAAAAACCTGTTATTGTTCGCCCATTTTCTGGTATAATTTAAACAATGGGCGAAAAAAACTATTCATACCTTCCCGGCAAGCAAATATTTTCCAAAAATACATTATGATTACTAACTCCAAGGAAAAAAATATTTTTTTAACTGGCTCAACCGGTCTTTTAGGATCATATTTGCTAAAAATTTTTCTTGAAAATGGCCAGAAGGTCTATGCGCCTGCAAGAAGTGGGAAGAGCGAAAATGCTTATCAACGGGTTATTGATCTTCTAAAATTTTGGGATGAAACTATTGCTCACAATTAGTTAAAAGCTTCTTTTGTGATTAAATTTCTTTATAAAATAAGCCGTCAGCCGGGTGAACCGGAAGACCTGATACATGTTTGCGATGAAAGCCTGGAAAGAGTATATAACATCTCCGATTTTTTTACAAAATTAAAAGAGGCAACTTACCGTCCAGAAAAGTGATTACAGCAGTTAAAAAAACCTATGAAAACAATCCTTATTATTGACGATGAGATAGAGATGTTGGGGTTTCTTAAAAGAATTATCGAGAGAACAATGGCTGTGAATGTTTTAACCGCGCAAACGCCAGAAGAGGGGATAAGGCTTTATCGGGAGAATAAACCCGATGTTGTATTTTTGGATTTACATTTATCAGATATTAAAGGCACAGAAGTATTAAAGAAAATAAAAGAAATTAACCCGCAGGTAAAAGCGTATTTTATTACCGGTGACGAAATTTTTGTTAACAAAAATCCAGCCGAATCTTTAGGTGCTATTGGCTATTTAGTTAAGCCAATAATTCCTCAAGATTTAATAGCGATTGCAGAGGGGATATGAGAATAACCTGTCCTGACTTTAAAAACAATGAGTGCTTGCCGAAGAAATTTACCTGTGATGGCGCAAAAATAAATCCTGCTTTAACAATTGAGAATGTACCCGAGGCTGCTAAGAGCCTCGCGTTAATTGTTGACGATCCAGATGCTCCGGCTGGCACTTTTATCCATTGGGTGGTTTTTGATATTCCGATTACTAATGCGATAGATGAGAATAGCATTCCAGGAAAGCAAGGTATTAATACTGCAGGTGAGCTTAATTATGTAAGCCCGTGTCCGCCGCATGGCACGCACCGTTACTTTTTTAAATTGTACGCTTTGGACACAATGCTTAATTTAAAAGAGGGTATCACCAAAGAAGAGCTCGAATCCGCAATAAAAAACCACATCCTTGCGCAAGCAGAGTTAATAGGACTTTATAAACGATAAAAATAAATCTTAGGTTACGAATGTTACGAAGGTTACGTAGGTTACGAATGTTACATTTAAAACCTCGTGTTTTAGTGTAACTTTCGTAACTTCCCGTAACATCCGTAACCTATGTAACAAAAAAAGAGGAGCCGAAAATGGCTCCTCTTTTTAGAATCATGACAGGGAGGCGAATCCCTTCATTTACATTCTCACTCAGGTGTTGGATTAATGCAATAGAAAATTAGCAGATTTTGAGAAACGTTTACAATTTGTTTCGGCAACGACCATGGAGAAATAACCAAGATACAAGAAACAATGATCAAACAATGAACAATAACCAAATTTCAATAATCCTAAAGGATAGGCCTTCCTATACATTTAAAGGAAGGGCCTAACCAAACAAGAACAGATTTTTCCGTTTGGTTATTGGATATTGAAATTTGGTTATTGTTTGTATCTTGTTTCTTGGTTATTGGTTATTTCTTCCGTGAAGTAATTCTAATAGTATATCGTTTACAGTTACCAAACTGCAGAGTTATTTACTTGTATTATTGTAAACTAAACACATTGTAGGGTGTAATTTAAGAGCGTTCTTAGCAAAGAACGCTTTAATTATTTTTAGACACAGGCGTCTTGACCTTAGGTAGGTTGGGACGCTTTTTAATTTTAGGTAATAATACAGCTGTATTATAAAAGTTTAAAAAATAGTGGGAGGGTAATTGTATGCGCAGAATTAAGATAATTTTCTCTTTAGCAGTTGTTTTGCAGCTGTTATGTTCTAATGCTTTTGCCACACCGACAACTTACATTTGGACTCCGTCAACAGATATTCAACCCTATGGTAAAGTCCATTTGAATTTTGACACTTATACGGCAACGCAATCCCGT